>CAYXJI010000447.1:0-2184 GCA_964465175.1 uncultured Burkholderiaceae bacterium
TTCATCGACTTCACCGATCACAGTTTGGAAATGACCCTTGGCCAATTCGGACAATGGTGAACCAGCGTCTTTGTTACGCAGCAGAGATTTTGGCGTCATGATGACCAAAGGTTTGCGGAACTGACGGATCATTTGGCGACGTAACAAATGGAAGATTTGTGACGCGGTAGTTGGTTGCACTACTTGCATATTGTTATCAGCACACAATTGCAAGAAGCGTTCTGGACGCGCTGAAGAATGCTCTGGGCCTTGACCTTCATAGCCGTGTGGCAGCATCATCACCAGACCACAAGCACGACCCCACTTCACTTCGCCTGAGCTAATGAATTGATCGATCACAACTTGTGCACCATTGGCGAAATCGCCGAATTGGGCTTCCCAGATCGTCAAGGTATTTGGTTCTGCGCTGGAGTAACCATATTCAAACGCCAATACCGCTTCTTCTGACAACACAGAGTCAATTACCGTAAATGGCGCTTGTTTGTCGGAGATATTTTGCAAAGGAATATAAGTACCTGCATCCCAACGCTCACGTTTTTGGTCATGTAATACGGCGTGACGATGAACGAAAGTACCGCGACCAGCATCTTGACCTGTCAAACGAATCGCATAGCCAGAAGATACCAGAGATGCGAACGCCAAATGCTCGCCCATACCCCAATCGAGATTCATCTCGCCACGCCCCATTGCTGCACGATCGCCTAAGACTTTTTCGACCAAACTATGTGGTTTGAATTCTGCGGGAATGCTAGTGATACGCTCCGCCAAACGCTTCAACTCAGTCGCTGGTATCGCTGTATCGGCAGCGTCTGTCCATTTTTTATTCAAAAATGGAATCCAGTCAACTGCGAACTTATTTTTGAAATTAGAAATAACTGGATCAACAGTATGCTTGCCTGCATCCATCGCATCACGGAAGGCTTTCACCATTGCATCGCCGCCGTCAGCAGCGATCGTACCTTGTGCTGCCAATTTATCCGCGTACATTTTGCGCGTACCAGGATGTTGTGCAATCTTTTTGTACATCAAAGGTTGCGTCAAAGCTGGCGTATCTTGTTCGTTGTGACCTAATTTGCGGTAGCAAATGATATCGACAACCACGTCTTTCTTGAAAATCATACGATAATCAAGCGCGATTTGCGTTGCCAAAACGACCGCTTCTGGGTCATCTGCATTGACGTGCAGAACTGGCGCTTCAATCATTTTTACCACGTCTGAACAATACAAGGTCGAACGTGCATCACGTGGATCAGAGGTTGTGAAACCAATTTGATTATTGATGACAATATGGACCGTGCCACCTGTACCGTAACCACGCGTTTGTGCCAGATTCAAGGTTTCCATGACGACGCCTTGACCTGCAAACGCCGCATCACCATGCACCAAGATAGGCAAAACTTGTGCGCCATCTTTATCGCCACGGCGTTCCATGCGTGCTTTCACCGAGCCTTCAACCACTGGATTAACGATTTCCAAATGGGATGGATTAAACGCTAAAGACAAATGCACTGGGCCGCCAGGAGTTGACACATCAGAGGAGAAACCTTGATGGTATTTAACGTCACCGGCTGGCAAATCATCACCGTGTTTGCCTTCGAATTCGGCAAACAAATCTTGAGGCATTTTGCCCAAGGTATTCACCAATACATTCAAACGGCCACGATGCGCCATACCGATCACGATTTCTTCTACACCGCGCTCACCCGCACGTTGAATCGTTTCATCAATCGAAGCGATGAAACTTTCGCCACCTTCGAGTGAGAAACGTTTTTGACCGACATAGCGTGTATGTAAATAGCGTTCTAGACCTTCCGCCGCTGTCAAACGATCAAGAATGTGTTTCTTCTTCTCGGCGGTAAAGTTAGGCGTGGAACGAATCGATTCGAGTTTTTCTTGCATCCAGCGTTTTTCGGCTGGATCGCCGATGTACATGAACTCTGCGCCGATAGAGCGGCAGTAAGTATCACGTAAAGAATTGAGCAGGTCGCGTAAGGACGCGGTCTCTGCGCCAAAATAGGTATTACTGATATTGAATTGCGTGTCCATGTCCGCATCAGAAAAACCATAAAAGCTAGGCTCTAACTCTGGCAGTGGTGGACGTTCTTGGCGTTGCAGCGGATCGAGATTAGCCCAACGGCTACCTAAAAAGCGATATGCGGCGATCAATTGCTGAGCGGCGACGCG
>CAYXJI010000447.1:2194-2872 GCA_964465175.1 uncultured Burkholderiaceae bacterium
TCACCAGCGGCACTGACGGTACGAATCGGGCCTTGTTTTGCGCGTTCGGCAAAAGAAGCAATGACAGGAGCGTGAGCAACGTCAGGCTTAGCAGAACCATCGACAGCGGGAACGTGTTGCATGGCGTCGAAATATGCGCGCCAATTATCCGGCACAGAGCCTGGATTGTTGAGATACGCCTCATAGAGCTCTTCAACATACGGCGCATTGCCGCCGAACAGATACGAGTTAGCGTTTTGTTGTTGCATCATCTTGCTCACCTTTCTTCGCGCTTCGCGAGATTAGCGGGTTAATCTAACCTTCCGCGACACGGCCTGACCGTTTAGCGGATTGCACATCAAGTTGTGGGGAAGGACTCATTCGAAATTCTATTTTCAACCTAGGCTTTGACACGGCAAGAAAACAAATACCACTTCAAATTAAACAGGAGGAATATTGACTTTCAACATCAAACGCGAGAATAACATATTTCGCCATAAAAAAAGCGAGTAATTTTTACTCGCTTTTTAAAGATATATTTAATTTCTTAAATATTTTACACAACATCGTCACACTTAATCATCATTAAGCGCACTCAAGCGTGATTAACGCTGATCCATCGCTGGCACATCACGCTTTGGCGAACCGACAAACAATTGACGTGGACGGCCAATTTTTTGCTCTGGATCAGAAATCATT
>CAYXJI010000448.1:0-2862 GCA_964465175.1 uncultured Burkholderiaceae bacterium
GAGCCAAATTAAAAAGCCTGGTAGAAATACCAGGATCATTTCAATTCAGCACACTCATCGTGCAATCACCACCCATAAGCCCCCCCCCACAAAACCCTCAAAGCGGTTTTATGTTAAAGTCTCGCCTTCGCTAGGGGTCCTGTGCGCATTTTTTGCACGGGTGAGATAGTCCCTTGAACCTGATCTGGATAATGCCAGCGAAGGGAAGCGCAAGATGACCCTGCTCATCCGCCCTCTTTCGCTTGGCTCGCCCAGACACAACCAAGTAAAAGAGTACATCATGTTGAGTCCACGTTTCCAAGCCCGCCTCCGTTTAAGCCTCACTGCCATCGCAGTTACACAAGCTTTTACTATTTCCACAGCAGCCTATGCCCAAAGCAAAGAGCAAGCTTTACAAGAAGTAGTGATTAGCGGCAGTCGCAGCGGCAAAACCGAAACAAGTAAAGTCGGCGGCTTTATTGAAGCTACTTTGCAAGATACTCCGCTCTCAATCACCGCATTCTCTGCCAGTCAATTGCAAGATTTGCGCATTCGCCAAACTACCGACGCCATGAAGTTCGATGCGAGCGTGAATGAGGCTTACAACGCTATAGGGTACGCAGAACAATTTTCTATTCGCGGCTTTGCGCTCGACAATGCATCCAGTTATCGCAAAGATGGCTTTGCGATTCCGGGCGATGCTTCCATCCCCTTGGAAAACAAAGAACGCTTGGAAATTTTAAAAGGCATCAGCGGACTGCAGGCTGGTTTTACTACGCCGGGTGGCATCTTAAATTATGTGACCAAGCGCCCTAGCAATACCGCATTACGCTCTATCACTTTAGAAGCCAGCGAACGCGGTACATTGTATGGCGCGATTGATCTCGGCGGCACAACTGAAGGCAAACAATTCGGTTACCGCATTAACGCAGCAGGTGAGAAATTACGCTCTTACGTCATAGGTGCGGACGGTGAACGTCAATTCGTGTCCGCCGCATTTGACTGGCAAATCACACCGCTAGCCATCCTCCAAATCGATCTCGACCATCAACACAAATCGCAATTATCGGTTCCGGGATTTCAGCTATTTAATGGGACCGAGCTGCCACGCGGCATCTCTGCTGACATGATGCTGAACGATCAAAAATGGGTAAAGCCAGTAGATACGACAAATCGCAATATTGGCCTGCGTTTTGAATATCAACTAAACAGTAATTGGACCGCAACCATCTCCAGCAACCACCATGAATTCAAGCGCGATGATTACACGGCATTTCCCTATGGTTGCGGCGCGCAGGATCTATACCCGGGCTACTGCGCCAATGGTGATTACGATGTGTACGACTACCGCAGCCTAAACGAGTCCAAATCATTGCGTGGCGCACAAGCCCTGCTCAACGGACAATTTAGCACGGGCAATGTACAACACAAATTAGCCATCGGCGTGAGCAACTCCCAACGGCGCGATTATTTTGGCGACTATCTTTACGACTATGCTGGTAGCAGCAACTTATTCCATCCCGCGACAGTACCACCAACCAATGGCAAGACTGGTCCCGTGTCTTTACGCCGCACCGACAAAGAAACCTCACTTTTTGCACAAGACATCATTAGCCTGAACAAGTCATTCGATTTGCATGTGGGCTTACGCCATCTCAAGGTAGACCGCGCGCAAGCAGGCAGCCCCAATTTCGAACAAAGCTACAACTTGCCCAACCTAGCCGTGGTATTCAAAATAAACCCCGCCGTGAGCAGCTATGTCAGCGCGAGTGAGGGCTTGGAACATGGCGGTGTCGCGCCATTTGGGACCAAAAACGAAAACACGATGCTCGACGCCAGCAAATCTAAGCAGCTCGAAGTTGGCCTCAAAGCGGCATTGAACCGTGATTTCAATTTATCAGCTGCAGTATTTCGCATCACCAAGCCATTGGAATACACGAATGCCGCCAATTTCTACGTCAGCGCGGGTGAAGCCGAGCATCGTGGATTTGAATTATCAGCACAAGGCAATTTGAGTAAAGTATGGACAATTGGCGCCAGCGCCACCGCCATTAACGCGCGCCAAAATAACACGGGAGACCCGAGCATCGAAGGCAAACGCGTGACCAATGTACCGAGCTTTAAATCAACGATCTACACCGATTACGCCCCCACCATATTAAGCGGCGCACATCTAACCGCATCTTGGCAATATTCAGGCAGCAAGCCATTTAGCCCAGATAACAAAGTCACCGTGCCCAACTACAATGTATTCAATTTCGGCACCCGCTATACAACACAATTCAACGGTGTCGTCAGCACTTTTCGCTTTGATATTAACAATGCTTTCAATAAATTCTACTGGCGTGATGTAACACAAAGTTTGGGTGGCTATTTATTCCCAGGTGCACCGCGCACTTATAAAATCTCGGGTCAATTTGAGTTTTAAACGAAACAAAAACTTCAGAGTTGAGGCGTAATCGACGCAGAGAACATAGCAATCATTACGCCTCTCTCTGCGCCTCGGCGGCAAGAGATTTTCAGGAATTAAGTAACGCAAGCAAGACCTTCAATCGCTGAATTTAACAGACACATCCTCCACTCCCCCAAAAAGCGGCCTTACCTGACAAGATTACTCAAGTTTGCTATACTTGAGTAAATAGCTCGGGATTAAAGTCTTAATTAGCTTCCCGTTGCATCTGGATTTAACTGTAGGAGTACTAAACTCATGCGCCTGACAACCAAAGGCCGTTTTGCTGTAACGGCAATGATAGACCTGGCTTTGCGCCAGGATAAGGGACCTGTGACTTTGGCCGGCATCAGCCAGCGCCAGGACATTTCCCTTTCCTATTTAGAACAGCTGTTCGGAAAACTGCGCCGTCATGAGATTGTCGAATCAGTGCG
>CAYXJI010000449.1:0-1857 GCA_964465175.1 uncultured Burkholderiaceae bacterium
GTACTGATCATGCGTAAGCTAGTACCAACACTGGCTTGTATCCAACGTAGATAATCTTTTGGATGTAATTGACGCTGTTGCTCCATCAATTGCGTCAATAAATGTTCTACTTGGCTAGCTTGATTTTTTTTAACTGAATGATCAGTTGATAGTAAGGAACCGCTACTTTTCTCGGCGATTCTTTGTTGCAAACGTTGACAAGTTTGCTGTAAGCGCTCTACGTCGATGGGCTTTAATAAATAATCCATCGCACCGCGCTCAAATGCTTGAATCGCGTATTCGTCATAAGCCGTGACAAAAATAAGCATGGCATTTTGTGCTAATTGTGCTGCGGCTTCGATACCATTTTTTCCTGGCATACGAATATCCAGAAAAATAATTTGCGGATGAAGCTGCTCCGCTTGTTCTATCGCGACAATGCCATTTTGTGCCTCAGCGATAATCTCAAGCGCTGGCCAAATTTGATGTAATTTGCTACGCAGATGCGTGCGCATAGGCGCTTCATCATCGACGATCATGGCAGTAATTTTGTTCATATTAAGATTTTGAGTCTGGAATATGTAATGTTAATTTAGCGCCACCCGTTTCAGGAATTTCAATTACTAAACTCGCTTTTAAACCGTACAACACTTTCAGACGTTCACGGATATTACTTAAACCAATTCCATCATCCGCATGTAGATCAAAACCGATACCGTTGTCACTGACTTCGACCTGAATTTCTGCTTCACCTTGACGTGCAATGATCTCAATATGACCACCATCGGTCTTCGGTTCTAAACCATGCTTAATCGCGTTTTCCACTAAAGTTTGTATCATCATCGAAGGAAAAGCTAGATGTTCTAAGGAAGCTGGACACTCGATGTGATAAGTCAATCGTTCTTGCATACGCGCTTGCATGATATTCAAATAAGCGCGCGATAACGCTAATTGTTGACCTAATTTTCCACCACCCTGTTCACGAATCTGCGGCAAAGCAGCGCGTAAATATTTGATCAAATGGGTATGAACTATTGAAGCCTGTTGTGGATCAGTTTCAATCAATTGTCCAATTAAAGCCAAAGTATTAAACAAGAAATGCGGTTCAATTTGCGCTTGCAAGGCTGCCATTTCGGCTTCTAATACGCGTCGTTCTAAAGCTTCTAAATTTGCTCTCGCGGCGGCATCACTTGCAGCCAATTCGGCACGATGTTTGCCGCCAGCCAGACTTTTAATCATGATAGACACGAATGCGAGCAAAGGAATTAGAGCACCTAGCCCTAATATCCCGCCTACGATCATCGCTAGTAGGGAAACAAAAACTAAGTAGCTCCAAGAAACCACCGCGAGCCAATCAAAAAATTTCCACCAGAAGACTTTTGCCGTATTTATGACGTCTAACATAAACAAAAGTACTCTATTTTTTTCATCTTCGTTCATGTTAATTCTCCCGACGACTTTCATCTACGCTAGTATTTTCTGGAACGCTGACTTTGCTATCTACTGTTGTAGTTGTGGTAGGACTGGACATTGAAGCAGTCCTATTTTGGTCCTCTTTACCGATAAAACATTTCAATAAAAGTGAACCTAGTACTAGCCAATTGGCCAAGCTATGTAGGGACAAAATGCCACCAATAATCAGAGTCAATAAACACGCCAGCAAAAGTTTTGCCCACGAGACATCGATTATCCATTCCATGTAATGCTGCCAAATGTATTTGCCGGCGTCCGTTACATTCAAGATGAAATTCAATACAGGATTGTCTTTAACCTGTTGATTTTTTTCAGTGTTAGTTTGCGCAGTGTTGGCTTGCGCAGTGTTGGCTTGCTCAGTGCTAGCTTGATTAGTTTCAAAGTTCATTTTCATTCTCCTTTGGT
>CAYXJI010000449.1:1867-2859 GCA_964465175.1 uncultured Burkholderiaceae bacterium
TGAGGGGATACAGAAAACTTCATCCATGACGACAGATTAGCATCGCAAAAATGGACGCTCTAGCACACTGCGATTAAGCGCATAAAGCTAGGCCTCAAAGGTAATTTCGGGCGATAAAGGGGAAAGCAAAAAGATAAATCAAGAGAAAGAGTCGAATGAATCGAAACATCCTGACAAGAAAAGCCTGCTGTAATTGCAAATTTCACTGCGGTTTGAACACGCTTTCACCTACAATGAGGGCTAATCCTCCAATACATCCTTGTGAATAATTATTTATTCCCGAAAGAAGCACACTTCATGTTGACAGTACGTACTTTTATCCGCACTTTTTTAGTGTTAGTTTGTTATCTCTCAATTTCAGCGTGTACGCCCAAATTTGATTGGCGTGAAGTCAGAATGAACGATGCACCAATTACATTATTAATGCCCGGTAAGCCAGCAAGTCATGCCAGAGAGGTTGATCTAAATGGCCTTAAAGTTCAGATGCAGATGACCGCAGTCGATGTGCATCAAATTAGTTTTGCCTTGGCCTATGCCAAATTAGATCTGATTGACCCGAATACCCGTGCCGAAATAAGCAGCGAACAAAAAAATCAAAAACAGCAGTTTGCGCTAGAGGCTATGAAGCAGGGAATGTTGAAAAATATTCAGGGTACGATTATCGAAAATTCCGATGCGTCGTCGCCAAAGAATACGATCGTCGCCCTAGGTAAGTCCCAAAATGGACAAGCGATAAAATTTATTGGTAGATTTACAATTCAAGGTCCTTGGATCATACAAGCGGTCATGATAGGAGATGAAAAATCTTTTAATCCTGATGTCGTTGATATGTTTTTTAGTTCCTTAAAATTTAATTAGGGCTTACGCAAAACCAGCGTCGTTGTCGCCGCCCTTAGCTAAACTAAGGTGCTCAAGCACTGTCTTCGTCGGCACGCCCCCGACTAAATCATTCGGGGATAGGCTCTAGCTGGAACACTTTTGCGTAAGTCCTA
>CAYXJI010000450.1:0-2855 GCA_964465175.1 uncultured Burkholderiaceae bacterium
CCCGCCACACCAGTTGGGTGGAACTGCCAGAATTCCATATCTTGCAAAGGCAAGCCAGCACGTGCTGCCATACCCATACCGTCACCCGTATTGATAAAGGCATTGGTGGACGCCGCAAAAATACGACCCGCACCGCCCGTGGCGAACATGGTGGTTTTTGCTTCCAGCATCATCACTTCGCCAGTTTCCATTTCGAGTGCAACTACACCCAATACGTCACCGGAAGCATCACGAATCAGATCAATCGCCATCCATTCGACGAAGAAATGGGTACGCGCACGTACATTGCGTTGATATAGTGTGTGCAATAAAGCGTGCCCGGTACGATCAGCTGCTGCGCATGCGCGCTGCACTGGCTTCTCACCAAAATTCGCTGTGTGTCCACCGAATGGGCGCTGATAAATTGTGCCGTCAGCATTACGGTCAAACGGCATGCCGAAATGTTCAAGCTCATACACCACTTTCGGTGCTTCGCGACACATGAATTCGATTGCGTCCTGATCGCCCAAGTAATCTCCACCTTTGACGGTGTCAAACATGTGCCAGAACCAATTATCTTCGGACATATTACCCAGCGATGCACCGATACCACCTTGCGCAGCGACTGTATGAGAACGGGTTGGAAAAACTTTCGACAAAACAGCCACATTAAGGCCGGCTTCTGCCAACTGTAAGGATGCGCGCATACCAGAACCACCGGCACCGACGATCACCGCATCAAAGCGACGGGAAGGGATTGCAGACTTGATTGCAGCCACGATTACACTCTCCACAAAATCTGTGCGGCGTAGCCAGCACAAGCGACCAACCACACGATAGTGGCGACCTGAAACACCAAACGCAATACGACTGAATGCGTCACATAATCCATCCAAACGTCACGCATCCCTATCCAAACGTGGTAGAGCAAAGCGACAACAACTGCGAAGGTCAGCAATTTAAACCATTGCATCGCAAAAATACCGCTCCATGCGACGTAGCTAGACTCACTCGACGTTAAAAACAAAACCAATAATACGACGGTGTAAATTGCCATCAAAATCGCGGTAACACGTTGCGCCAACCAATCGCGCATACCGTACCCAGCGCCAACGACCAGACGTTTTGGTCCAATATTATTATTCGCCATTTTTAAAATACTCCAAACAATTTCAGTGCCACCAAAGCCGTCAAGCCCAAGCTCACGAACAAGACCGCAACCGCTGATTGACGACCACTGTCTTTATCCAAACCAATGTGAAAATCCATCAACAAGTGACGAATGCCTGCAGAGAAATGGTGCAAATACGCCCACACCAAAGCGAGAACGACGAGCTTCACTGGTATCGATGCAAAGAACAGATGCAACATCGCAAATGACACTTCAGAACGAAGACTTTGATCCAGCAAATACAATGCGAATGGCAGCAAGAGGCACATCAACATGCCGCTAATGCGATGCAGAATCGAAACGAATCCTGCTAATGGCAGTCGATAACCACCAAAAACAGCATCTGAAAGACGCATCACACCAAAACGCTTCTTATTTTTAACAACTTCAGACATAAATAAACTCCCCCAAAATGAGTCAGTACTACAACTTTATAATTTTCGCCTATTTTGATGCATTGCACCAACTGATTTGACGGTTTTATGAAATTTAATCCCAATTTTCATCAAGAAATCAGCAAAATTTCTGGTTCAATCGCAAAAACGGTGCAGATTAAGTCATTAGTTCAAAATAGACCAGCACATCAAACTTACGCAAACCTAACTCAATTCATTGCGATAATGATGCGCATTCGTCAGATACAAACCACGACGCAATTCAACTGCTCTATCACCATAAGTAAACGAAATTCTTTCCACGCTCAACAAGGGCGCGCCCAGCGCGACTTGCAATAGCTCAGCCGTCTCAGTATCAGCACAAAGCGCCCGAATTTCTTCTTGCGCACGTATCATGTGCGTGCCAAATTCCGACTCAAACAAGGCATACATTGGCCCCTTGTATTCGTTCAAACGCTCCATCGTTAAGCCCTTGAAGATGGCACCGGGCAACCATAGTTCTTCTAAAATGGTTGGTACACCAGCGAAGGATTGTACCCGCTTTAAAAAGACGACAGATTCACCCGCCTTCATTTCCAGCAAACGCGCCACCTCGGCGGGTGCACGCAGTCGCTTGACTTCAATAATCCTATTTTCGGGATAAGTACGATCACCATTATCGGGGACAAGGCGCAAAAAGCGAAATTGCGAACGCGCTTCATGATGCGTGGCGACAAATGTGCCCTTCCCTTGCCTGCGCACCACTAAATTCTCAGCAGATAACTCATCAATTGCCTTACGCACCGTGCCTTGACTGACTTTAAAACGCGCCGCAAGTTCCATCTCACTAGGAATCAATTCACCGGGCTTCCACTCACCTGATTGAAGACTCTGCGTTATCAAGCCCTTGATCTGCTGATACAGCGGACTAAAGGTGGGCGCAGCAGAAGCGTATGAATCAGCATCGGACGCTAGCGAACTTTTCGACTCATTTGACTGCGTAGTGGGTTGCATATTCGACGACACCGTTGGATTCATAGTCCGCAATTTCACCACAAAAGCAGCTAAAAAGTCTAGAGAAAACTAAAAAACTTATCATGTCTTATATAAGACATAAGATATCGATTGACACAATCTTGGGCGCGCAATACACTCCCAACGATTTGATGATTTAGCGCAAGCTAGTTGACAGTTTTTTGCAAATCTTGAGCAAAAACGACTGCACAATTGTAAATTGCATCGCTAGCGAACAGATTTCAGCGTTATCATCTCTGCCGCTCACGTCATTAATAGCCGAACTTGATGCGATTGATGAAGTAGAAAGCCGACTG
>CAYXJI010000451.1:0-1799 GCA_964465175.1 uncultured Burkholderiaceae bacterium
ATAGCTCGCTATTGACGCCTCATTCGCAACAAAACTGCCTCAAAAAGTGCATCCGTCCTCATCACAAATCCTAATAGAAAATCTGAGTTGAACCCAGATTTCTATTCGCCGTGACGGCTTATTTAGGCAAATGCTGGCAATTCGTAACCTTCGATTTTTGCTGCGCTTACTAATTGTGCAAGGTAAGCATGCGTTGCTTTGCGGCCTTCCATATCCGTCAAATAGGCTTGCAAGCGTTCTTTGACTTCGTCAAAACTGACCAAGTCGCCGCCATTACGTTCAGTGACTTGAATGATGTGGTAGCCGAATTGCGTTTCGATTAACTCTGGAGCGATATTGCCAGGTGCCATACTGAAGACGGCTTGCTCGAATTCTGGCACCATCTGGCCGCGGCCAAACTGACCTAGTGCGCCGCCTTCTTTACCTGATGGGCATGCGGAATGTTCGCGCGCCATCGCCGCGAATGCCGCTGGATTTTTGAGTAAATCAGCCAAAATGCCTTCAGCCTTGGCTTTGACCAAACTCGCAGCCAATCCTTCGCCCGGTGTGAATAAAATATGGCTAGCCGCGGCCATTTCACCTTGTTTGAAATTACTGCTGTTTTCATTGTAGAACGTACGGCAAGTAGCTTCATCTACTTGCGCAAACGCGACTTCTTGTTCTAGCAGAGTACCGATGGTTTCTTCTTCGCTGTCTGTTTGTATACCTAGTTTGGCTGCTTGGGCCATCATTAAGTTACGCAAAATCAGTTCTTGAATGGCGCTATCGCGTAATTGTTCGCCTTCTGGGTGGCCAGCAGAGCGGGCACGATCCATTTCAGCATTGATGGTGGCTTCGTTGATTTCTGTGCCGTTGACGCTAATAGTCATGATGTTCCTAACAATAAATTGAAAAAAGTAAAATAAACTGAATTTTGAAAACTAAAGCTAATTATGGACAAAACGCGCAATTTCAAGCTTTTTTAATCAGCTTCATGGAATCGCCTAGGGTTCGCTGTCAGCAAACGCTAACTGCTGATGATAGAACAGCAAGATCCTAAGTCGACTGTAGTGCCGATAATTGTGTTGATAGCTCCAGAATTTTCGCTTTCAATGCACTATTTTCTGCGCGTAGGCGTTCTAGCTCGCTGTTCTCTGCTGGTGCGGTCGCCGTGTCTATGCGCGTATTTTCTGTCGCTGTCGCCGTTGTGGCAGCTGCCTCATCGCCCTCAGTCGATGCTCGTGGCGTTTTGACTTGGCGCAATTGGCGTGCGGCTTGTTGCAATTCTTTTTTGCCACCGGCTACCGCGGCTACTTGTTGTTCGCTAGGTAGTGAAGCGATGGTGGCGGCGGTGTTGATGGAAATGGTGCAAGCTCTGACTGCTTCGACTAATTCTGGGGTAGCGGCTTTACGGATTTTTTCGATTTGCGCCACAGCAGGTTTGCTGAGTCCCGCGACCTTGGCGATTTCATCCCGTGTTTCCACCGACACGGGATCCGGCTCGCGCGCCGCTTGTTCCGCTTCTGCTGCTTTTTCTTTGCTGGTTTTGTCTTTGCGGCGGCTGGTGATGATCTCTTTTTTGCGCAAAGCGAGCACCCCACGTTGAAAGCTAGAGACGCTGCGACGGGCTAGGTGATTATCGATCATCCATAGCATGACATCTTCTATGCTTTGGAATTGATCGTTTTGCTTGGTTTGAAATGGAATGCTATGTTTTTGGCAAATGGTATAGCGGTTGTGACCGTCGATTAAGGTCTCGCCCCACAAGACCAAGGCGTCACGGCAGCCTTCTTTGAGCAGACTGTGTTCTAACGCTAGGT
>CAYXJI010000451.1:1809-2377 GCA_964465175.1 uncultured Burkholderiaceae bacterium
GGTATTCTTGGGTCGTCAGTGGATCGATGTAATCGCGGAGTTGTTGATTGATGATGATAGTCATGAATTCTAATTGCTAAGTCGGGAAAGAGTTCGGCGCAGGTAACCGCGCTAGCCATCGTTAGGACAAGCTGGCGTATGGCCTGCCGAATACAGTCGATAGGCGCAAGCGCTTCTCGAAAGAGCGACACTTTACAGCATTCCTTTCATCCGGTCATAGCCAGAACGGCTAATCGGAAGCTTAACGCCTATGTGCATCACAGCATGATAGCTATCTTTGCTAGCGCGTTCTAAGCATTTAAGTGCTTGAAGGCGGATGATGGTGGATCGATGTATGCGTACAAAATGCGCCGGATTGAGTTGCTTCTCTAAATCCGACAAGCTCTGGGTTTTGAGTAAGGATTTGCCATCGTAAAAGATTTGTACGTAATCGTCTTGTGCCTCGATGTAATCGATTTTGTCGACCGGAACGATGTACGTTTGACCGCGATCGCGCACGATGAGGCGCTCTGGTTGCGCATTGGTTTGTGCCACTAGTGCCACTAATGCCTGTGGGGTGCTACTGTTT
>CAYXJI010000451.1:2387-2834 GCA_964465175.1 uncultured Burkholderiaceae bacterium
TGCGCACGCCCTGCTGAAGGCCTGTGAGGTGTTGACATGCAACTGACCACCTTCCAGGACGGCTTTGCCGCCGCGCTGCTGCCCCTGCCAGGGGCGGCCCCCGCGCACCCCGCATGGCTCGACGCCCTGCTGGCCCAGCCCGGCTTTGACGTGTACCGCAACACTGTGCTCAAGGGCTTCATCGAAGCGCTGCTGTGAGTAAGGTTTGAGCAGATAATCGATTGCGTGTTGGTCAAAGGCTTTAAGTGCATATTGATCGTAGGCGGTGGTGAAAATCACGCCCTCTTGGCGGCCAGTGGCTGCGAGAACTTCAAAGCCATTAAGCTTAGGCATTTGGATGTCGAGAAAAATCAAATCAGCCTGTTGTTGGCTAATGGCCTCCACCGCTTCCAAACCATTTTCGCATTCACCAATGATGACGATGTCGCTGTGTGAACGCAGGTACTC
>CAYXJI010000452.1:0-1010 GCA_964465175.1 uncultured Burkholderiaceae bacterium
TTTATCGTGCGCAGGGCGGTGGCTCTGGCGGCTGGGCTGCCAAGATGCAAGTCAGAATGGTGACGCATGCCGCGCCGCATCAGGGACTGGGCGTGGATCAATATGCGTGGAGTACTTCACCGTTGCGCCGTTACACCGATTTGGTGAATCAATGGCAAATCATCGCTTGCGTGCAACATGGTGTGACCGCTGCTTTGGTCGCACCATTTAAGCCTAAAGATGCCGATTTGTTTGCGATCGTCTCTAGCTTCGATGCGGCCTATGCTGCCTATGGCGATTTCCAGAATAATATGGAACGTTATTGGTGCCTGCGCTGGTTGGGGCAAGAAGGGCAACGACAGGTCGAGGCTGTTGTGCTGAAGGACGAAGTGCTGCGCTTACTTGATATTCCTTTGGTCATTCGTCTGCCAGGCATGCCGCAAGCCGCACGTGGATCGCAAGTGCGTTTGGAAATTTTGCGTTGGGATGAGCTAGACCTGAGTATTGAGGCGCGCGTGTTGGAAATGTTGAACAATGTGGCCGCGGAAGACCTTGAAGATGAAGTGGAGGACGACATTCCTGATGTGCTAGCAGGTGTAGAGAACGTCGCTTTGCAAGACGATGCACTTGAGCTGGAAGGTGACAATGCGTCTGCTGAGGCGGGCGTGGAAGTTGATCTCGAATCGGAAGTCACTGCAGATGAATCTGCGTCGTCTTGAGGCTAAATTTGAATTCAGATTTTTGATGATTTAGTTGGGTAGTTGGGTAGTTGGGTTGTAGGGAAGTGGATTTATTGGATTAATTTGTGAAGACAATACTCGATAATTTGATTTTAAGTTCGGCCATTTTGGTGTCCGTGCTATTTCATAGCGTGCTGCTGCTGGTGCATTTTGTCATGCCCAAACCGGAAGCAAACAGCGCCGTTGATTCTGGTTTGGAGATCATCTTGGTTAATGCCATGCATGATAAACGTCCTATGAATGCGCAAGCTTTTGCACAGGTGAATATGGAAGGTGTTGGCACACACGATT
>CAYXJI010000452.1:1020-2827 GCA_964465175.1 uncultured Burkholderiaceae bacterium
GAAGGAAGAGCGAAGTCGCCGCTACCCGATATGCGTCGTACTGAGGATGGTGATAATGTCTTAATTGCGCAGCGCAAAGTGCAGGAGCTGGAGGAGCGGCAGCGGCAATTGATTGATCAGGTGCGCAATGAAACCCGTTTTAAGTCGCAACGCATCTTAGATAAAAAACAGTTGGAAGATAATCAGCAACAAGAGCAAGGTCGTGATCAGGTCGATAGTAATAAGGCGCTGGCACGATCAATGGCTGAATTATCGCAAACCATAGAAGATCAAAATAAGCGCCCTCGTAAGACTTTTTTATCGCCAAGTACGCAAGCGGTTGGCCATGCCATTTACTATAAAGCCTTACAGAAAAAGATTGAAGATGTCGGCACCTTGAATTTTCCGCAACTCAACGGAAAAAAAATGTACGGCGAAGTGATTATCTACATTCCTATTTTTCAAGATGGCAGTATTTATGAAAAAGGCGGCGGCCCTAAAGTAGAAAAAACTTCAGGCAATGCGGCGCTAGATGCGGCCGCCTTGAAGATCGTGCGTAAGGCGGCACCGTTCGGTCATTTTCCCTCCAATATGCGCTCGAAAGATAAAGACGATATTTGGATCGTGATCACGCGATTTAAGTTTACGCGGGATCAATTGCTAGAGACGGAAATGCGCGGAGGTGCACGATGAATTCCGTGTCTGCCGTACACGAAGCAGGTAAGAAGCAACCGGATAGTTATCTGGTTTTTGGCAATCCCATCGCGCATAGTAAATCGCCACTGATTCATACAATGTTCGCGCAACAAACGCAACAGCATATGCAATATCAAAAGCAATTGGTCGCTCTTGATGCATTTGCCGAAACGGTGCAGCGTTTCATGCTCGAAGGTGGGCGAGGCGCGAATGTCACGGTGCCATTTAAATTGGAAGCTTATGCCTTGGCCCATCAGTTGACAGAACGCGCCGCATTGGCGGGGGCAGTCAATACTTTGCATTTTGTGGATGGCCTGATTCTTGGTGATAACACCGATGGCGCAGGCTTGGTGCGCGATATTGTCGTGAATGCGGCCCGACCTATCCGCGGTCTGCGGGTGCTGTTACTGGGTGCGGGTGGGGCTGCACGTGGCGCATTATCGCCTTTGTTGGCGGAAGCGCCGGCACGCCTGGTGGTGGCAAATCGTACTTTGAGTAAGGCTGAGGAATTGGTGCAATTGGCGCTGCAAGGCGGGCAAGTGCAGACTTCAATCGAGGCGCAAACTGGGACGCAATTGTCAGAAGCTTTTGATGTGATTATTAACGCGACCTCGGCCAGTTTGTCTGGTGACGTGCCGCCTTTGCCCACCATCGTGTTTGCGCCCGGCTGTCTTGCGTATGACATGATGTATGGGAATGAGGCAACTAGTTTTATGCAATTTGCAGCGCAGCAGGGGGTTCAAACCAGAGATGGTTTGGGTATGTTAATTGAGCAGGCAGCTGAGGCATTTTATATTTGGCGCTCTGTACGCCCCAATACGAAAACCGTGTTTGATGCTCTTAATCGACAGCGTGGGTCGGACGCGACCTCGCTAGACACGGTAGAAAAAGCCGGAGGTCATCCTTGAAGAAACGTATTTTTTTATGGTTGGTCGTCGTCCCCATTAGCCTATTTCTTTTGGTGCAGCTGTATTTCTTGGTGCATGTCTTGTGGTGGATTAAGTTTAATCCTTCATCCACGAGTTTTATGCGTCACCAAGAGGCTGTGTTGCAGGAAAAAAATCCAAAATTTGAGCTGCAACATAAATGGGTTGCGTATGATCGTATCTCTAAAAATTTGAAACGCGCAGTC
>CAYXJI010000453.1:0-2334 GCA_964465175.1 uncultured Burkholderiaceae bacterium
CGAATAAGTTTCATCCGCCATTGGCTTCGCATACAAAATCGCCCGTGAAGAATTAATCATCATGCCGGTGCCGTTCGCAGTACGACCTGCACGCACGGTAGATTCCACGTCCCCACCCTGCGCACCAACACCAGGAATCAGCAAAGGCATATCGCCAATTAATGCACGCACTTGCGCAATTTCATTCGGGAAAGTTGCGCCAACCACAAGAGCACATTGACCATTGGTATTCCATTTATCTGCGACCAGTTGCGCAACATGTTGGTACAAAGGTTTGCCACCCACATCCAAGAATTGCAAATCCGAACCACCCGCATTGGAGGTACGACACAAGACAATCGCGCCGCGCTCTTTCCACTCCAAATATGGTGCAACGGAATCAAAACCCATATAAGGATTGACCGTCACCGCATCAGCGTCATAGCGCTCAAATGCTTCGCGCGCGTATTGCTCGGCGGTCGCGCCAATATCGCCGCGTTTGGCGTCCAATACGATAGGAATGTTTGGGTAAGTCGTTTTGATATAACGGCAAATGGCTTCCAATTGATCTTCAGCGCGCAAGGCGGCGAAGTAAGCAATCTGCGGTTTGAAGCTACAAGCCAAATCGGCTGTGGCATCAACGATCGCTTTACAAAAGGTATAAATCGTATCGGGCTGACCTGCCAACTCCGCAGGAAATTTATTCACATCAGGGTCTAAACCTACACATAACAAGGAGTTATTGGTAGACCAAGCGCTGGAAAGTTTTTGTAAAAAAGTCACGTGAGTTCTCTTTGATTGAAAATGAGTTCGCGAATACGAGCCCAATAAAAAAGGGATAAAACCCGTAATCTCAACAGGTTTTTATCCCTTCATTATAAACCATGACTTTTTCGTCCTAATCAAGTGACAAAATCAGCATTGATTTAGAAAGCCGCAATTCCAGTTTGCGCACGCCCCAGAATCAAGGCGTGAATATCGTGCGTGCCCTCGTAGGTATTCACCACTTCAAGATTTACCAAGTGACGTGCGATACCAAACTCGTCAGATATGCCATTACCGCCCAACATATCTCGTGCAGTTCTGGCGATATCCAAGGATTTACCGCAAGAATTACGTTTCATGATGGAAGTGATTTCAACCGCAGCAGTGCCTTCATCCTTCATACGACCAAGGCGCAAACAGCCTTGCAAGGCCAAAGTAATTTCGGTCTGCATATCAGCCAGTTTCTTTTGCACTAATTGATTTGCCGCTAAAGGCCGGCCAAACTGCATGCGATCCATCGTGTATTGACGCGCGGTATGCCAGCAAAATTCAGCAGCGCCCAAAGCGCCCCAAGCAATACCGAAACGTGCTGAATTCAAACAAGTGAATGGTCCTTTTAAACCCTCAACATGCGGCATCAGATTTTCTTCTGGTACAAACACCTCATCCATCACGATTTCGCCTGTAACTGAAGCACGCAAGCCGACCTTGCCATGAATCGCTGAAACCACGAATACGACCATCATCGGTTTTCGCCCAGACCACAAACACATCGGCAATCGGACTATTCGTGATCCACATTTTGGCGCCCGTCAGCAGATAGCCTCCATCCACTGTCTTAGCCCGTGTCACCATGCTACCGGGATCAGAGCCGTGATCGGGTTCCGTTAAACCAAAACAACCGATCCACTCGCCTGTCGCCAGTTTCGGCAAATACTTACGCTTTTGCGCCTCGCTACCGAATTCGTTAATCGGCACCATCACCAAGGACGATTGCACACTCATCATAGAACGATAAACAGAATCGATACGCTCAACCTCACGCGCGACCAAGCCATAACAAACATAATTCAAACCTGCGCCGCCGTATTCGGTCGGGATCATAGAACCGAGCAAACCGAGTTCGCCCATCTCACGAAAAATCGCGGGATCGGTGCGCTCATTCCGAAAAGCATCCAAAATCCGCGGTGCTAATTTCTCTTCACAATAAACGCGCGCCGCCTCTTGCACCATGCGCTCATCGTCGCTCAATTGCGAACTCAACAACAGCGGGTCTTCCCATTGAAATGATGCTTTTGCCATATCAGTCTCTCAAATTCTTGTGGTTGGTCATATTGTGATTGCGATCGAAACATTCGAGGGCATCAATGATTTTTTTGTTAGACCAACATGCTAACCGATTTAGGCGCAAGTGGAAATTTGAACTGTGCCAATTTATCAACTGAAACTGGCATAAATGTGAGGAATCTTGAAAATTGGTCCCTCCGACAAGAATCGAACTTGTATCCCACGCTTAGGAGGCATGTGCACTATCCATTGTGCTACGGAGAGACTTTCGGGCGGCGAGCAAAGCCCTTGACTTTACTTATC
>CAYXJI010000453.1:2344-2826 GCA_964465175.1 uncultured Burkholderiaceae bacterium
GCACAATTCAGCGCTGCTTATCCTCACAATACTTGTGTATTGCTGCGGGAACCGCCTTGCCTTGCATCCCGATGAAGGACTTTTCTAGCCACCCTCGTTTCGTTAACGGCAATGTCAAACGAAGCCCGCCATCTTACCTGACAGACCAACAACAATCAAATGCAATCCGCCCTAAACGATGAAACCGAAGGCAACTAGCGTACAATAACGCCTTTCCTCGTTTTAAACGATCCTTAATTACCCGCATCGGCTCTCTTTAGCTCGGCAGAAGTTTTTTTATGGCAGTCATCTCTCTCAGTAACGCACAACTGGCTTTTGGTCACGTTGCCCTCCTCGATCACGCAGAATTTTCCATTGAAACCTCAGAACGCGTGGGTTTAATCGGTCGCAATGGCACGGGCAAATCGTCTTTGCTTAAAATCATTGCGGGTAAATTTAAACTCGATGACGGTCTCTTGGTGATGCAACAAAACATCAAGATT
>CAYXJI010000454.1:0-2785 GCA_964465175.1 uncultured Burkholderiaceae bacterium
AACATGCCTTTAACAGCCTTCTCTAATGCGCGACCTGGGAAGCGAGCTTGCATTTTTTGGAAGTTCGTTTCGTAGATACCACCTGGGTATCCAGTATGACGATAGTAAATCTTGTTCAGAGCTTTAGTACCAGTCACGCGCAGTTTAGCTGCATTAACTACGACGATGAAATCGCCCGTGTCGACGTGTGGAGTAAATTCTGGTTTATGCTTGCCGCGTAAACGGAGTGCCACTTCGCTGGCAACACGTCCGAGAACTTTGTCTGTCGCGTCAATCACGAACCAGTCGCGCTGAACCTCATGGCCCTTAGCGGAAAAGGTTTTCATGTTGAATCCTAAATAAAAAGATAAAAAACACCCTGATTTCGGTGGTTCTGCCTATTGCTACCAGCAGACGCTCCCTTGTAAATTCTCTCCTGGGCGAACAGAGAATCGGAAATTATAGTATTTTCAAAGACTTAGCGCAAGTACTCTTTCAGCACTGTTTAAGTTTTAGGCAGTTTTAGCATCACTATCGCTGTGTTTATTGCGCCAACAGGCAAAAAAAACCCGAAGACTGGGCTTCGGGAATAAGTCACTTGAAGTGACGGAGGAGATACGTGTAAAGGGTAGAGACTCAAATTCACACGAAATTGCGGATTTCATAGTATGCCAGAGCAGCATCTTATGCTAGGGAAACTTAATGCAATATAGAAAGTAGCGAGAAACGCTACGTTTAAAGGCTAAAAATCGAACTTTTCGCCACATTTCAGCAAAAAAGCTTCATAAATTATTATGAAGCAATTAAACCCAGACTTAGAACTATAGAACTTACGCAAAATTGTCCCAGCTAGACGTGCCGACGAAGACAATGCTTGAGCACGGCGAGGCGGCACAACGACGCTGGGGCGGTTTTGCGTAAGTCCTAAACTATAGGAATGCAGGCTCAGTTACAATACCCAATTCAAAAATCACCCTTCAAAAATTGCAGCAGGAGAAAAAAATGGAAGCAAATGTGCGTTGGACTGGTGTTTCTGGCATGAGTTTTTTGGCTGAAACTGGCTCAGGTCATGCAGTTTTAATGGACGGCGCGCCTGAAGGCGGTGGTCACAACTTGGCACCACGCCCTATGGAAATGGTGTTATTGGGTACCGGAGGTTGCACTGCTTACGACGTGGTATTAATTTTACGCAAAGGTAAACAAGACGTACGTGGCTGCGAAGTAAAACTCTCCGCCGAGCGAGCCGAGACCGAGCCTAAGGTATTTACCAAGATACATTTTCATTTTTTGGTCACAGGGCGCAATTTAAAACCGAATCTGGTCGAACGCGCGATCGCACTGTCGCATGAAAAGTATTGTTCGGCGTCGATTATGCTAGCCAAGACAGCAACATTGACGCACAGCTATGAGATTATTGAAGACTTGAGCTTAGCTTCAGAACACGAGCGCAACACCGAAGCCAAGTAAATCCAGCGGTTGCGTACACAACAAATAGCGTCCCTACTATTTGTTGTGTGAATAGCCTAGGCGAATATCAAATTAGCGCCAAAATCAGCACCAACAAGCGCACCCACAACACTTAAGCGCTTTGCTCGCGACTAAAGACGGCCTTATAGCTATAGAAAAAAGTGCAGTACATCACCAAAGAGGTAGTCAGCATCAAGGGCAACATGATCACTCCCAGTACACCGCCACTCAGCCCTATCAATAGTCCGAGCAAACTTAAGATGCCGCACCAAGACAAGAGATAAACCAAAAATGCCTTACGCGCGCGCCAGACGGCGAAAAAGCTGTAAAAAATAGCTTTAGCAGCGCTCATGCCGTGCCACATGACCAAGGGACCGCCGAACCAAAAACTCATCGCCACCGGTGTAAAGACAGTAAAAAAAATCAGCATTCCCAAACCGATATCTGACTTCACCAATAGTTTAGGGTCGGCCTTCGCCGGCTCCGATACATAATTCCACAACGCCCCATTATCGAACGGGATGGAACACGCTAAAGCACCCACCAATAGCAAAGTATACAAAGCGCCCAGTGTTAGCAGCGTGCGCAATGCAGGCGTGCGAAAAGCGATGAATAGTGAGCCCGTAGTGATCGACTTGCCTTCATCAATATCTCGACAGGCGTGCATAATTCCCATGCCTAAAGCTGGTCCAAAAATAAAGGGGATGACAGCCCCCACAAATGGCACTAGGCTTAAGCCCAAATTCACGAAGATCAAACCAAAGAACATAAACAAAAGCTCAAATGGTTTCTTCTTAAAAGTGGAAAAACCTTGTTGTATCCAATGCCAACCGGCGATTGCTTGGGGAGTATTCATGCTGATGTAAAGTGATGCTTAAAGTGGCGCGTCAGGTGAAACACCGGGTAGCGCTGGCGTAGCTTGAGTAAGGCGCAAACGTAAGATGCGCTCAAAATGCTCAGGATCGTGTGGCGTCAGCATTTCGGCATCGCGTGGTTTATAAAAATCATAAACACGGGACAACCAAAAACGGAAGGCAGCTGCACGCAACATGGCCTGCCAAGCATCGCGCTCAGCGGGCGTGAATGGACGCACCGCATGATATGCAGCAAGCATTGCATGCACACGTGCCAAATCCAATTCTCCGCTCGCTACATCGATACACCAGTCATTGATGGTCACTGCAACATCGAATAGCCACGTATCGCAACCGGCAAAATAAAAATCAAAAAAACCAGTCAAACGTTCGCCATCAAACATCACATTATTACGAAATAAGTCGGCATGGACAGGGCCAGTTTGCAGCGCCTGATACGTGGTGGTCTGTGCAAAAGCAGATTG
>CAYXJI010000455.1:0-2760 GCA_964465175.1 uncultured Burkholderiaceae bacterium
GGGCGAGTCGCGATTAATTTGTCTGGCGCGCAATTTAATGATGATTCTTTATTAGATGATTTGCAGAGGGTTATTAATTTTTGGGAAATTGAAGCGCAAGACATTGAATTTGAAATCACCGAAAGTATGGTGATGAATAATCACGAACAAGCCATCCAGCACATGGATGGTTTAAAAGCTGCTGGCTACACTTTGTCTATTGATGATTTTGGTACGGGTTATTCTTCATTGGCGTATTTAAAGCGTTTTCCCGTGAACAGCCTCAAGATCGACCGCTCCTTCATACAAGACATGCCCGGCGATGCGAATGACACCGCGATTGTATTGGCCATCGTTGCGATGGCAAAAACTTTGGGTTTAAAAGTGGTCGCGGAAGGCGTCGAAAACGCGACGCAATTGCAGACCTTGCTTGCCTGTAAATGCGACGAATACCAAGGCTTTTACTTTTCTAAAGCGGTTGAGGTTGAAGCGTTTATGGCTCTGTTAGAGCGGCCAGATCAGGGCTAATGCAGCGCATATACGCTTGTTCTAGCGTCTCGGCGGCATACTGTTCACGACAAGCTTGTGGACTGCCGATGAAGCGCAATTGGCCTTCATGCAGTATCGCCATACGATCACAAATCCCCTCCACATCGGCCAAGGCATGCGAGCTAAAAAATAAGCTACCACCTTGCTCGCGTAAGACTTGCAGACGCGCCCGCAATAGCGCACGCGCTTTGGGATCTAAGCCGCTCATAGGCTCATCCAATACATATAATTTTTTGCGTGCTAAAAAACATGCTGCCAAGCCGAGTTTCTGCGTCATGCCTTTGGAGTAGGAGCGAACCGGCTTGCTCAAAGCGCTCAAATCTAAATCAAGTTCACGCAATGCCTGCTCTGCTTCCGCTGTTTGGTAGGGAATATTTTGTAAGCGCAGCATATACTTTAAAAAATCTTTACCCGTCAGATAATAGGGCGGCATAAAACGTTCAGGCAAAAACGCCAAGGCCTCACGTGCCTGTGTCAGGCGATTACTGACACCAAAAATGCGGATGTCACCTTGATCGATAGCGCAAAAATCCAATAGGCATTTAAGCAAAGTCGTTTTACCTGCGCCATTCATACCCACCAAACCAAAAAATTCACCTTGCTTCACCTCGAGATTGATGGATTTCAAGACGACTTTTTTGTCGTAACTTTTGATAAGGTCTTGTAGGCAAATAGCAGCGGTGGACATGAGGTGTAGGCAGTGCGCGAAAGAATGTTAGGTAGTTGTTCATCATAACATTGGGCAGTCCTCTCATGTGAGTTTGCCTATGACGATGATGAATCGAGAGCGTAAAAAAAGCCGGAAGAATTTCCGGCTTTTTTCAGTACAGCGAGGCTTATTGCAGACGACGGCAAATAACCCAAGTAGTAGCTAAGCTTTCGTTGTAAGCTGTGACTGCAGGTAAGAGCGCAACAGGATTTGCTGCGATAGCGCCGCGTGCATCACCAACACTATTGCCAGCAGCGCCATCTATGATGGTATCAACACCGAGCGCTTGTTTGTGTGATAACGGTGAAACGCAAACTGATGGCCCTTGTAAAGCGTAAGGCCCAACAGTAGCGCCAATTAATCCACCAGTGCCTGCGCGAGGTAAGGCTGCGACACCAGTTGCGGTAGGATCGCCTGACAAGAAACCAGAGGCGCGAAGCGCTTGCCACATTGATATGTGATCGCCGGTTGGATTAAAAGTGTTATTCATTGCGATTACTAATACACCGTTGTTAGCAACGCCAGCACCAACCGTGACTGGCCAACCGCGTGCAGTCATGTTTGCAAGTGATTCATCGCCTGGCAAAGCACGGTAACGATCAAAGTAACCTGTAAACGCCGTAGATACACCACGCATATCCGTTACAACCGATTTAATACGAGAATTTTCTATCATCTCTTGGCCTTTTAAAACACCACCCAGCAGCAAGCCGATGATGACCAAGACGATAGCGATTTCAATCAAGGTGAAACCTGATTGTTGAGATTTGATTTGTTTCATATACACTCCATAGTTAATGCAAAAACATCTAAAAACACGGCAGTAGCTAAAATAAGACTAGCGTTCAATAAACTTGTTTGCGAGCATAAGTTACCACAAAGAAAAAACAAAGCAAGATGTCTAATTTATTTACATGTGGCAATATTTCATGCAAGTGCAACATCGCTTGATTCTCAAACACGCTTAGCTAAGCATAAAGCAAAGGATAAGCGCTCACTCTCGCTTTGGCTTACCTGTAGTGAACCACCGCAGCTTTCTAGTAAGTGTTTGGCTTGGTAGAGACCGATGCCTAGACCATTTGGGCTCATGCTCCAAAAGGGTTCGAATAGGCGTTCGATTTGCGGCATGGCAGGCGTGTCCTCGGAGCCTATTCTTATGTCGACATGGTCTGCTGTTTCGCTGATGTGGATACGAATCAGGGGTTTTGGGCCACCTAGGCGTAGGTGTAAGTCACTATAATTTTTTAAGATATTTTCTAATGCGCCTTCCAAGCTGGCTTCAGCAATATCGAGCTGGGCTTGCCCCTCAATTTCGGCATGCAGTTGATACAGGCTGATCAGAGATTGTACTAAATTGGCGACATTCACCCTGCGTATCGCGTCATTTTGCACCTGACCCAAGGTCAGTGTTTGGACAATACGATCGGCGCGTTGTCGCATTAAGGGTGCTGCGGTACTGAGGTAATTAAGTACCTGCAATTCTTTACCCTCCGGTACTTGCGCTAATTGATCGGCCATCAATT
>CAYXJI010000456.1:0-2759 GCA_964465175.1 uncultured Burkholderiaceae bacterium
ACGCTCGTAAGCGACTTCCTCTACCTTTAATACGTGTGACAACTGGTGACTGACTTTCGCACAATCTTCCACTGTGATATGGCCTTTTTCCTCAATATCTTCAGGCAAAAGATCAATATACACACGAAACAAACCACGCTCTGCTCGCTCAAAATCGACCAGATCATAGCCTGTCCCATTGACAGTTTTTTCAATTAATTCCAACAATTGCAAGGCAACTCTCCGATAAACGCAGACCGCTTTTTACGCATTGATTTACGCTGAACTCGCTTCAAATTCACTTCAAAACAAATTACCAAAACCAACAAAAAACGATTCAC
This sequence comes from uncultured Burkholderiaceae bacterium, assembly GCA_964465175.1. Lineage (GTDB taxonomy): Bacteria > Pseudomonadota > Gammaproteobacteria > Burkholderiales > Burkholderiaceae_D > Undibacterium. The sequence goes on from CAYXJI010000456.1 coordinate 321, forward strand.
CAAAAAAAAATGGGCACTAGCCCATCTTTTTAGCGCCTAGAATTAATTTAAATTTTAAGTAAAAATCAATTCAAGGAAAAATCTGCTAACTACAAGATTATAAACGATTAATTACTCAATCGCAATGAGAAGTCAGTGAAAAACACAGCCCGAGCAACATCTTTCACCGACTTCTAGGTATTACATTTCCCAGCCAAAAAGCGCATCAATCAGCAAAATAAACGAGGACTTATGCCAATAATGCTTCGCAACCAATGAGCTAATCAGCCGACAATCAACTTAGGTACCGCGACGACGACGTGCTGCAATTGCCTGCCCAATCGCTGGACCACTGCCACGCTCGGTTGGCCCGCGACGATTTTGGTCGCGGGCTGGATAGCCTAAAGCGGTTTGCAAAGGATCAGGCTGGCGACTGCGTGGCTTAGCACTGCCCTTCGCTCCCGTGGCGTTTGGCTTAGCCGCTCTACCACCCTGCGCACCAGCATAACCGCCAGCAGCTGCATTGCCAGAACTACGCGTCGGACGACCGTTTTGCGGATTGGCAAAACCACCACGAACCGTAGGTTCATAGCTTCTTTGCACTGGCGCATCAAAGGGATTCACGTTGCGCGGCACCTTACCACCATTGCCCTGCACACGATTACCATTGGGCTTACCCATCGGTTTTTCGGATCTTTCACCAGCAGTTTTTTCCAAGCCACTGACTTTAAGCAGACTACGCACCGCATCTTCGCCCAACTCATCCCAACGACCACGCTTTAAACCCGAAGGCAAAGTCATCACGCCGTAGCGGGTACGAATCAAACGGGACACCGTCAAACCAACCGCCTCAAACATACGACGCACCTCGCGATTACGACCTTCGCCAATGATGACGCGATACCACTTGTTCACACCTTCACCGCCGCCATCCGAAATCTTGGAGAATTGCGCGATACCATCTTCCAGCTCCACGCCCGCCAATAGCTTTTGGCGCATACCTTCTTCCAAATCACCCAAAGTACGCACGGCGTATTCACGCTCAATACCATAACGCGGATGCATTAATCGATTCGCCAAATCACCGGATGTCGTAAACAACAACAAACCTTCAGTGTTGTAATCAAGACGACCAACAGCCAACCACTTACCGACCTTCATTTGCGGCAAACTATCAAATACGGAAGCACGGCCTTCTGGATCACTGGTACTGACGATTTCACCGGCCGGCTTATGATAAATCAATACGCGTGGCGGTTTTTTACTGACTTTACGTTGAATTAATTTGCCATTAATTCGCACTTGATCTTGCGGCAAAATACGCTGACCGATATGCGCTGGCTCACCGTTGACGGAGACACGTCCAGCAATGATCAACTCTTCCATATCACGACGAGAACCCAAACCTGCTTCCGCTAAAACTTTATGCAATTTTGGCGCATCATCATCGGCCGTCAAATCGCGACGCGGTTTCTTATTCTTATCATGACGCGCTTGACTGACATCATCTGCCGCATCATAGGCATCCGAAGTGACGAAAGAAAATACATCATCTGCATCAGGTACGCCACCGCGCGTATTCTGCTGCGCCGGACGACGTTGATTATTTTGATTACGTTGATCGCCATTGCGATTTTGTGAACCTTGGCCAGGCTTGGCTGATTGGCGATTACGTGCCTGCCCATCACGAGCCTGACCATCACGCGGCTTTGCATTTCGGGAATTATTTCTATCGCCTTGCGGACGACGTGGGCGCTCGTTATTCTCTTCTGTATTGACTTGATTTGCAGGTGCCGCCTGCGCCGCAACTGACTGCTCCACATTGACTTCACGCGCCTCAACTTGACGCGGTGCGCGCGGCTGACGTGGCGCTCTAACAACTGGCACCGATGACTCTACAGCTGCTACCACTTGAAACTGCGCCTCTGCACTGACGACTTCCAGCTTCAATCTCGGCTTACGCGGAGCGCGTGGCGCCTTGACTACTGGCGAGTCCTCACTCGCAACGCTAGCAACAGCATCATCAGCCTTGGCAACCTTAGGACGCGCAACACGTTTTGCACGAGGACGCGGCGCGTCGGTTTCAGCGCCAGGATTTCGCTGGCTGGAAGTATCGTCTGGATTATTTGTGTTCATTATCTGATTCTGGTTTGAAAGGTGTTAGAGCTTCCGCATTTGCTTCCGCTGTTTCATCTAAATTCGTATCAGCCATCATTGCAACATCATCCAAGATCACATCACTGGCTGCTTCATTTTCGAGAGCATCTGCTGCGCGGTCTGGCTCGGCAACATCACTCAATTCTTCTTGCGCACTAATTGGCGCAGTTACTTGCGCACCTACTTGTGCATCCACTTCAATTTCATCCGCAATTTCAACTTCACTTTCAGCATCAATTACAACATCAATTACGTCAATCGCACTATTTTCAACTGCAATTTCTGAAACACTCTCTTCAGCAA
>CAYXJI010000457.1:0-2754 GCA_964465175.1 uncultured Burkholderiaceae bacterium
TGACCGTGACCACGCGCTTTGATCCTCAATTGTTGACTATCCATTCTTATGCGGATGAGCCGACCTTATCGCCCGCTGTGTTTTCTTTGGATTTTTTGCGTCATCGTTTTCAACGCCATATCCATTGGACGCCCGAAAATACCGAAGAGTCCAATTTGTTTCAAGGGACAGAATTTAAGCCCGCATCGGTGCTGTTACCTATCCTCCTGCGCGAGCAGGGCTTACAGGTCTTGCTAACCCAGCGTGCGGCACACTTACATCATCATGGCGGCCAAATTAGCTTTCCGGGAGGTCGAGTCGATGCGACAGATGCCTCGGCTGAGCATACGGCTTTACGTGAAGCAGAGGAGGAAATCGGTTTGCTGGCGCAGCAAGTGGAGATTTTGGGGCGTTTGCCGCAGTACTACACGGGCACAGGATTTTCTGTGACACCTGTGGTGGCGGTGGTGCACCCGCCTTACGACTTTAGTGCAGACCCCTCCGAAGTGGCATCGATTTTTGAAGTGCCACTGAGTTTTTTAATGGATCCGCGCCAACATCAACGTCGGCAAATTGAGCTCCCCGAAGGCCGGGGAATGCGCCACTTTTATGCGATGCCCTATCAAGATTATTTTATCTGGGGCGCCACGGCAGGCATGCTACGCAATTTATTCCATTTTTTACGCGCCGATGTGCCCGAATGAAGTAGAGATGCACTTCATAAACCTCGCAAATCAGTTTACACTGGAGCTCTTTTCTAAGTCATCCCTCTCTGGGGAAGTTTGAAGACCCACTATGACATTTCTCTCCATACTCTTCGCGCTCTTGATCGAGCAACTCAAGCCACTGAGAGTGGATAATCCGGTGTATACGCAAGTGCAGTTTTTTGCCGCGAAAGTGGAAGCTTGGTGCAATGCGGGTAGGGCTCATCATGGACGCACAGGCTGGTTTATCGTGGTCGGTGCTTTGACTATACCGACGGCCTTGGTGTATTGGTTGTGCCTGCGTTTGAATCCTTTTGCTGCTTTTATTTGGAATGTCATTATTGTTTATCTGACTTTGGGATTTCGTCGTTATAGCCACTACTTTACTTCGATACAGATCGCCTTAAATTCCGGTGATGATGATGCGGCGCGTAAGTATTTATCAGATTGGATTAACAAGGATTGTTCAGTAATGAGTGCGGCTGATGTTGCGCGTACTGCGGTTGAGCGATCCTTAGTGGCATCACATCGCAATGTGTTTGGTGTGTTTTTTTGGTTTTTGATGCCAGTTGGTCCGGCTTGTGCGGTGATGTATCGGATGTCTGAATTTTTGTCGCGTGAATGGTGTGAGCCTGAGCATATGCAAAGCGAGGAATTTGGACAATTTGCTAAAAAAGTTTTTTATTGGATAGATTGGATTCCCGCACGATTAACCGCAGTGGCGTTTGCCGTGGTCGGCAATTTTGAGGATGCAATTTATTCTTGGCGCAATTATGCGAGTCGCTGGACCGATGAGCTATTGGGTATTATCTTGTCTGCTGGTGGTGGTGCAATTGGCGTACGTTTGGGTGAACCTGAAACCAAAGCTTTGGTGGTCTTGAATGCGGATGCTAGTGCGGTGGATGTGGATAGTTTAGATTTGGAAAGCCAGCCGGGTATGGAGGCAACACCACGCTCATTGCAAAGCGCCGTTGGCTTAGTTTGGCGTGCGCTTTTGCTGTGGATGTTGTTGTTGCTATTGCTCTCTTTTGCTGTTTGGTTGTGAGCGGTTTCTGGTACTTTACGGCAGAGCAAAATATTAAGGTCACACCCCATTGCCATTAAAAAAAGCCCGCTGATGCTCTGCATTAGCGGGCTTTTTACTAAGCTTTTTGCGTAAATTAATGGGAGTTAATTTGAAAGAATGTATGTAGTTCTAAGCGTTTTTGATGCAAACACTCTAAGCGCTAGTGTTGATTGTGCTTCCAGTAACTTCTCCGCGCGTATTGACGACGGGAGCTGGTTTGGCATCGGTATTCGGCTTTGCCGCTTGTTTTGCTTCTTGCGGCTCGGCCGCTGGTTTGGGTGAGACATTCTGACTCGCCTCAACTTTGGTCTTATTTCCCTCAAATTCGCTAACTTTGTTCTTAGGTGCAAAGGACTTTAAGTCTTCATTTTTATTAATGAAGCCGATGTCTCTGGCGGCTGTCGAAGTGATGGGGGCGGTTGCCATGATATTTCCTAAATAAAGTTGAATGGGGTAAACCTTAGTCCACAAAGTAGCATAGTTGAGATTGAGCTGTACTTCAAGTTTGTTTTCTCGCAAAGTAGCATGGCTTTTAATAGCTAATTTACATCCCGTGCCATCTAACTGGGGTCAAAAAAAACGCCGTTCAAATGAACGGCGTTTTTTATGAGCTTCAATCGCAATTAGTTGCGAACGACACGCTTGTATTCATTGGTGCGAGTATCGATTTCGATGATGTCATCTTGGCTCACGAACAATGGTACTTGTACTGTGTGGCAATGGGCTTCAATCGCGTTTTCGATTTTGGCTTCTTTCAAAACGTTACCTGAAGTATTACCTTTGACCGCTGGCTCAGAGTAGATGACCAAGCGTGCAATAGTTGTTGGCAATTCTACAGAGATTGCTTTGCCGTCATAGAAAACCGCTTCGCATTCCATGCCATCTTTGAGGTAATGCAGTGCATCGCCCAGGTTTTCTTCTTCGATTTCATACTGATTGTATTCTGTATCCATGAAGACATACAAAGGATCAGCAAAGTAAGAATAAGTGACTGGCTTCTTGTCG
>CAYXJI010000458.1:0-2752 GCA_964465175.1 uncultured Burkholderiaceae bacterium
TGTCAGGGGCGAAATTGCAAACGCGATGCGATGCGGTGTTGGAGTTGGTGAGCTTGTCTGATCGAGCGAAAGACAAGCCAGCGACGTTTTCTGGTGGTATGAAACGCCGTCTGAATATCGCCGCTGCACTCTTGCATGAACCTGAATTATTGATCTTGGATGAACCTACTGTCGGCGTTGATCCACAAAGTCGCAATGCGATTTTTGATGCCTTGGAGGTGTTGAAGGCGCAAGGGCGTTCATTGATTTATACCAGCCACTATATGGAAGAAGTCGAGCGACTCGCGGATCATATTGTGATTATCGATCATGGTCAATTGATTGCGAACGAAAGTCCAGCTGACTTATTCAAACGCTTACCCGCGCATGCGGCCTTGGAGCTGCAGTTGTCGCAGCCATTATCGGCATCGCAATTACAGCAATTGCAGCAGCAAAGTGGCGTGGTTACTGTAGAAAGTAGAGAGCCTGGCCCTCAGCTCACGATTTCATTAAGTGATGCTGAAAATGCGCTGACAATACTCAATTATTTGCGAGGTGAGGGAATTTATCCTTTGCATTTCGCTACCGCGCAAACAAAGTTGGAAGATGTTTTTTTGACTTTAACTGGGCGTAGTCTGCGCGACTAATTAATCTGCGTATTTAATCTAAATAAGTGGCAAGCTAAATCACAAGCCTAAGCCACAAACTAAATTGATATGGACGGTTCACCATGATTCCTCTCATTGCCTTAATTCGTAAAGATTTGATCTTATTCGTCAATGACAAGCGTGCCTTGTTACTGACCTTAATGATGCCTATCATCCTCGCTGCTTTTTTTGGTTACCTGTTCGGTGGCAGCGGCAAACAAGAAGCCGCAAAGATAGCGCTCGGCGTCGTACAACAAGATAGCCATTTAGTTAGCAAAAACATTGTTGCTGGCTTGCAGGCCGAGACTGCCTTAAACGTCAAACTTTTACCATTAGAAGAGGCGCAAGCCTTGGTGCGTAAAGGTAAGCTTAGCGTGGCCGTGATTTTGCCTGCGGGATTTGGTGAGGCTGCTGGAGCCGCCTTGTTTAATGCCAAGACTAAGCCTGAATTGAGCTTGTTGTTCGATCCTTCGCAGAATGCCATGCTGGCGATGGTCAAAGGCATGTTGACACAACAGGTAATGCAGAGCGTCAGTGCCGAAATGTTTTCGGGTCAATCTGGTGGTCGATTTGTCGATGATAGTTTGGCGCAGCTAGCGCAAAAGCAAGGCAAAGGGGCAGTGGCATCACAGGACCAGGCGTTGGTGGAATTTTTGACTAGCTATAAGAAACTGCAGTCTTCACAGACCGTGCTTGGCGAGCAGACAAACACGTCGAAGCCGGCAGGTTTGAGCATGCCATTCACCACCCGTGAACAGGCGATGGTGGCAAGTGATAGCCAGAATGGACAGTACAATGGCTATGCCCATGCATTTGCCGGAATGATCGTGCAGTTCATTTTGTTTATGGCGATCGATGCCGGGATTTCGGTTTTGTTAGCGCGTAAGCAGGGCATTTGGCAGCGTTTGCTGGCGGCACCGATTGGTCTCAATACGTTGATTGTGGCACGCGCTTTATCCTGCGCTTTGATCGCTTTTGCAGTGACGGCGGTGATTTATGTGGTCGCGGTCATGGTGTTTCAAGTGCAGATATTGGGAAGTCTGTTGGGACTAGTTGCGATTGCACTGAGCTTTGCCTTAATGACAGCCAGTTTTGGGCTACTCATCGCGGCATTTGGTAAAACACCCGAAGCGGCTCGTGGTATTTCGATTTTTGCGACCTTGATTATGGTGATGTTAGGCGGCGCTTGGGTGCCTTCGTTTTTGTTTCCACAATGGTTGCAGAGTATCACATTGTATATTCCTACACGTTGGGCCGTGGATGGATTTGATGCCATGACGTGGCGTGGTTTGGGCTGGGATGCTGCATTGCCGAATGTCGGTGCGCTGCTGGCTTTTACCTTGGTTTTTACTGGTTTGGCATTGTGGCGATTTAATGTGAATAAAGAGCAATGCTAAGATTTTAGTGTGGGCACGTATCTTTAAGTAACAGTAATCCTTCCCTTGTTTCAAACGCATACAAAATTGCTCATGTGATTTTGACGATAGGTGAGGCAATTGAAAATATAATGGCGGCAGCAAAGTTTCGACTGTGCTGTCGCTATTTTTTTTCATCTTCTTTTTCATCCTCCTCGTAAAGCCCAAGAAAAATAATGATTACGCCAAATTTTAAATTGAGTGCGCTTGCGCTTGCCATCGGTAGTTTATTTGTTTTTGATAGCGCGCAGGCGCAAAGTGAAGCGCAGCCTACGAAGCAAACGCTAGAAGAAAAGAACAAGCACGCAAAGCAAGAAGCGAGTCAAAATGCAGACGAGAGAGCGAAGGCTTCTGATGCACTGCGTAAGGCAAATAAGGAAAATAGGGCGAATGCGCAAAAGAAGGCAGAAGTAACACCCAAGGCGGCGCCCGAGCAAAATGCACAAGCAGTGCAAAAGGTCACCGTCAACGGCAGTAAACAATCGGATATCGATATTCGTCGTAATTCGATTGCAGGAAAAATTATAGTCGGCCGTGAAGAATTGGATCGTGATGGTGACGCTAGTGTCGGTGAGATACTTAAACGTTTGCCGGGTGTGACAACGGGCGGCCGGCCGGGGCGCGGCGGTGATATCCGTATGCGCGGCATGGGTGGCGGTTATACACAAATTCTATTGAACGGAGAACGTCCACCGCGTGGTTTTTCTATGG
>CAYXJI010000459.1:0-2726 GCA_964465175.1 uncultured Burkholderiaceae bacterium
TGATTGCTTCTATCGCATTAAGTGCAGTGGGTCCCTCGACACCGGTTGTGATCACCAGGTTTGGATCTAAACGAGGGAATATAATCGACATGCATTAACCCATTTGGTTGGCACCATAACTTTGTGAAAGTTTTCGACTTGTACTGGAACTCTTCATTAAATTCGAAAGATTTTCCATCCAAGGTTCGGTGATATCTCGAATTGCACGGTCGTCCGCGAGAATTTGTTTAATGATAGAGATCTTCTTTGATTTTAAATCGTCAGGTAGTTCACTGGGGCCTTCAAATTCCCTCAGGGTCCCAACCTGCAAGCTGCAGTCTATCTCTAACTTTGCTAAAAGCGCCCAATCATTAGCACGTGCAGCCGCCAGCATTTCGGCCGTGATATGAGCTACTTTTTCATAGACGTTTAACAGTTCAAAACTATTCATGGTTTAAGCCTCAAAGAGATTCGCGCGGCGTGGTGCGAGTGGATCTAGCTGTGAAATTGGCGCTTCGACATTCATTTTGTTGTTGTCTGGTGCAATTGCTTCCCAAGATGACTTTAAATCGCGCAGCAGATTTTGTACCTCGATTAAACCCTCTAGCTGATTATTGATGTTGGCTTGCAATAGTCGATTGCTCATATACTCGTAGAGTGCGTCCAAGCTGGCTGCAATTTCACCACCAGATTTCTTGTCTAAGGCGGCGCGTAAGCCATTTTCAATGATGGCGATTGCTTTTGAAATAGAATGACCTTTTGCAGGGATGTCGCTATTTTTCATATGCTGCATAGCGTTATTCAATGCCACAATCGCACCGTCGTACAACATGACGATGAGCTTGTGCGGGCTGGCAGAAATGACCCCAGTTTCAATACCAACTTTTGCGTAGGCATTTGCGCCGTGTGAGTTTGATGAGCCAAACATAAATGAATCCTTAATTATTTGGTGTTGCTGCCTGTTAGTGCTGAGAGCTGTTGGGTAAGAAACGTGCTTGTATTATTTAGTCCACTAACAATTCTATCGAGTGCTGTAAATTGTGCGCGATATCTGGCTTCGGTGTCGATCAGTCGACTGTTGAGTACTTCCCTTTGCTTACCAATGTCTTTTATGGAACGGTTGACACCATCAGTCGTACTGGCAATACTACCGCCGCTTCCCGTAATCGTACTGAATAAGCTATTCAATTGACTTGCATAACCTTTAGAAAAATGAACGATCCCTCGATCGCCAGTTGCACCGCCCGCAATGAGAACTTTCAAACCATCCGCGGCAGAACCTGAATTGCCAGTCAAAAACTGTCCCGCTCCTGTCGCAGCAATGCCATTCAAAGTGCCGGTAACATTTGTTCCAGGTGTACCGCTGGAAATCGTTCCAGCAAGTAATGATATGCCGGTCCCTGTGCCGTTAGTCAGCGTAATATTTGATGTGCTGCCATAGCTATTTGAAGTCAACTTGAGAAAACCGCCGCCAGTCGTGGTGGCAGCAATCTTAATACCCGCGTTAGTGAATGCCGTGTTGCCATTAATTGAAGTTTGCAATAACGTTGTTAGTTGGCTAGCGGTATAGGTGCCAGCTGCAAGTGATACCGCAGCGCTAGTGCCGTCCACCGTGACATTGATGCTGGTACTCGGATCGATTGTGGTGCTGCCTAGTGTCAGATCCAAGTCACCTGTCAAATTGCCCTGAGTGGCTAATGCCGTCACATTGAGCGCATAACTGCCTTGTGCCGTTGTCGTGCTCGATGTGCTGTAACTGACCAAGCTATCTGTCGCTTTACCTATCGTCGCGAATAAGCCACTGATTTCTTTGAAATTAGTATTGACTGCTGCTTGCAATTTAGTCGAATCAACACTTAATGTGCCATCTTTTTGGAAACTAATGCCAATTGATGACAGTGTCGTAATATTTCCACCTAAGCCGTTAACCGCAGAAGACAAGGCATTTCTTATTTGGGTCTGCGCACCACGAGCGGCAGCATCACCGATTAAAGCGCCCCCTTTTTTGGTCGAGGCATCGAAGCCGGTGAGTGATTTTAAAGTCGATTGAAGATCGTTATAACCTTTGACAAACGTGTTGATAGAATTCAGTACACCGGATGTATTATTGTTTAAGGCAAGTGTTGTGCTACCGATTTTTGCGAGTGTGATCGGCACGCCTTGTACCGCGTCATTGACCGTATTGGAAGCGCTGGTAATATTAATGCCGTTGATCGACAAATTGGCATTCTGCCCAGTAGTCGTTTCGGTCAAATTTTGCGTACCTGCCGGATTGTAGCTAAGTAATGATTGTAATGTGGCATCGCCGCTCACATCAATTTTTAGACTTGAGGTTAAGCCCGTCTTATTCGAACTTAAAACCAAGTGGTAGGGCGTGGCAGAGCCGTCACCCACAATGGACGCGCTGACACCCTTGCTAGCAGCATTGATGGCATCACGAATACCTTGCAAAGAATTGTTAGAACTATCGATAGTAACCGTGCCGATCGCCTGATCTGGATCTTGGGCAAAGCTGGCGCCAGTATAAATGCCATTGTTTAGAGTGCCACCGCTGATGGTGCCAAATTGAAATGAAATAGTCGTTGTGGCACCGGCACCTATGGTGCTCGTTGTACTGACTTGGCCTGCGCTAGAAATAGTCTGCGCCTTGGCAAGTTGCGTTACATTGATGTTGTAATTGCCTGCTGTAGCAACACTGGTAGTGCTGGCCGACAATATACTGGCATCGCCTACAGTCGCGGTTAAAT
>CAYXJI010000460.1:0-2712 GCA_964465175.1 uncultured Burkholderiaceae bacterium
ACTAATTGCCCGTAAGGCTTGTCCCTATAACTTTGGTCAGTTATAGATGGCTTATCAATCGAATTGTAGAGCGCATCGTGTTGTTGCAAATGCTCGCAATACTTGTGTATTGCTGTGCTTTGCGCCTAACGCTGCATCTCTAAAATTCAATTGCCCAAGCCATCTGATGAAAAATTCATCAGGAACTACGACAAGTATTACAATAGTGTGTGCTAAACGTAAGTTTGAGCGATCACAACCGATTATTTCTGACGGTAACACCGTCATACTTCTTCCCAATTGGATTTGTTGCGATTCACGAAACAACGTGAACCACAGCGAATCAACAAGTTATGCCTGATGACTATAGCAAGTTGGTACCACCCCTTCCCATCCCGAACAGGACCGTGAAACGACTTTGCGCCGATGATAGTGCTGCAACCAGTGTGAAAGTAGGTCATCGTCAGGCTTTTATTCCGCATCGCCCCAAGTTCTTTCGAACTTGGGGCTTTTGCTTTTGCGCGAATCAATTTGCAACTCGATTTAAACCCAGAATTTTAGATTTTCAGTCACTGACTTCGATTCTTCGATTCTTTGATCATTGAACCATTGAACTTCGGTCAAGCGCCCTCTTCATTTAGATGATCGCCTTTCTACCGAGATTCAGACAATCTCAAACGCGGAAAATCTGGGTTTAATCGCAAGCACACTCTTCAAACTCACTTATATGACACATGCTATGATTCGCGCTTAGTTCAAATGCAACTCTATAGCCACATAGTCGATTCATTAAACGGGCAGAATTTTTTAAATAAGCTACCGCACTCAAAACCACAAGATTCAATATGAAGCAATCAATCGAAAAAAAAGTCATTATCGTCGGCGCCGGACCTGCAGGACTGATGGCTGCTGAACGTGCGATTGCGACAGGGCTAAAAGTCGATGTCTATGATGCGATGCCATCGGTTGGTCGAAAATTTTTACTGGCGGGGAAGAGTGGTATGAATTTGACGCATGCAGAGCCGCACGCCAGCTTTCGTCAACGTTATAGTGATACATCACATCAACTTGAGGCGGCATTGGATCAATTTCCAGCGCAATCAATTCGTGATTGGGCAATGGGTTTGGGTGTGGATACTTTTGTTGGTAGTTCACAGCGCGTTTTTCCTGTCGATATGAAAGCCGCACCTTTATTGCGGAGTTGGTTGCATCGCCTACGTGAGTCCGGTGTGCAATTTCATATGCGCCATAAATGGCGCGGCTGGATGGGAGATGGACATCAGTTTTCCTCCGGTGAGGGCGAAAAAAATGTCACTGCCGATGCTTGTATTTTTGCATTGGGTGGTGCAAGTTGGAAGCGCCTAGGTTCAGATGGTGCGTGGGCACCCGTTTTTGAGGCTCAACAAATTAAAGTCACGCCGTTGGAGGCAAGTAACTGTGGTTTTGACATCGCATGGACTAGCTATTTCAAGCGGCATTTTGCGGGCCAAGCTTTGGGCACAGTGAACGCTTCAGTAAAGACAAAGAATGGTGTCGCTTCTAAGCGCCTAGGTCAATTTGTAATTACTGAGACCGGCATAGAAGGCAGCCTAGTCTATGCACTGTCGTCTCAAATTCGCCAACAACTCCGTGAATCAGGCAGGTGCGTGTTAGAAATTGATCTATTGCCAGGTCGCGACTTGTCTCGTGTTCGACAAGAACTTGCCATGCCGCGCGGATCTCGCTCGCTTTCTAGCCACCTGCGTAGCAAATTGGGCTTACATCCAATTCATACCGCGTTAGTCTATGAATTTCTGACCAAAGAGCAGATCCAGGATGTCGAGCAGCTAGCACATGCTTTAAAAGCATTGCCATTAAATTTGATACGCGCACGTCCCATTGACGAAGCAATTAGTAGCGCGGGGGGCTTAGGTTGGGACGAGCTGGATGATCACTTTATGTTAACGAAGAAACCGGGGCATTTTTGCGCTGGTGAAATGCTGGACTGGGATGCACCTACAGGTGGCTATCTATTAAGTGCTTGTTTTGCCACAGGTCTCGCAGCGGCAAACGGTGTAATTGCATGGTTGCAGCAGCAAAAATAATCAGAAAATCAGAGAAAAGGAAATTCAGTGTCAGTCAGTGAACAGCAAATTGAGCAAGGTAGCGTCAGTCTAGAGCCAGATGTTGCCTCGCCTTGCATTAAGGCTTGTAAGATCAATGCGGAGACTGGCTTATGCAACGGCTGTGCGAGAACCTTAGACGAAATCATCGCTTGGAGTAAAGCGAGCAATGCTACTAAACTTGAGATATGGGCTCTTGTAGAAGAAAGGCGCCATAGTAAAAACTAGTTATTGGCCTTAACTTTGGTCAGACTTCCCTTTCATTCCTCGCAGCAAGTTTGACCGCAAATAGTCAGCCCATATTGTCATGACAGCATTCAACTATGGTAGAAAGCGCCTGAGCACTCACCTGCATTTAAGCGCATTCAAGTTTCATCGTGAAATTGCCGTAAAGCACATATCACCTAATGGAAATCGACTATGCGATCTAGCTACCTGTTTCTGAGCATGTTAATCGTTGCCCTTAACGCTCACGCTAACGACCCTGTTACCAAGCCAATTAAGCCAGCCTCTGCCAAAGAGGAGGCTTCTGCTCAGGTCAAGGAAGAGGCGAAACCGATCAAGGAAGTTAAAGATATTAAAGATCTTAAATCCAGTAAAGAATCAAAATCGAGTGAACTTAGTCGTCAAA
>CAYXJI010000461.1:0-2709 GCA_964465175.1 uncultured Burkholderiaceae bacterium
TCAAGGTCGAGCCTAGTAAATCCAAAATAAACCAATCGAGTCCAATGTAAGGTGTGTGATCAGGAAAATCAGCAACAGGCACATGTGATCCGCCGAGCATGACACTGATCAACACCAGCAAACCCGCCACCGCATTGATGCTGCGAGCACGCTTCAAAATCAGATTGACCAAGCTAATGGAGCCAGATAAGACCAAAGCAGCAAATAGGATGTGACGAATCACATCAGGCGAATATTGACGACGTAATTCGGGCGTCGTTAAATACTGTGGAAAGTGAAAAGCCAACACGCCAAGCAAACATAAGATCGCCAAACCTAAAGCCCACACGCCACTGACAATGCCATAGCCTTTCTTCAGCTCACCATCAGCAGCCATCAACTTGGCGGTGTCTTTGGCGGCACTCGCAATCGCAGCGACCGGCACAGTGAGTTTATCTTGATTGTTTTGATCTGACTTGTTTTTAGTTGTCATACAGGCCTAAGGTGGAAATGAGAAATATCCGCATACGACTATGCAAAGAAGCGACTATGGTAAATCTTTTCCTTGCATTTGCAAATTGCTCAAAGCCTGACCGTCACGCCGGCGCGCATTACGCCATCAAGCGCGCAGTACCTGAGACCCGAACCGAGCTGCCAGGCACAGCATCAATCTCGGCGCTAATCAGAGAACGCATGCCCATATCCTCACCCTGCACAATATCGATACGCCCTGCATGCGGCCAAGCGAGATCGCGTAAATAGCCAGCGAATGCCGCACTGGCAGCGCCGGTAGCAGGGTCTTCCAATACACCACCAGAAGCAAACGCGTTGCGCGTGTGGAAGAGCTGATTACGCTCACAAAACACAAAAAGAATAGTGACCAAATTTTCGCGGAGCATCCACGCGCGACCAACAGATAAATCATAATGCATCGCTCGCAGAGCTTGGCGCGAGGTCAAAGCCAGTACCAGATGATCGGCACCGCCATGAATACGCGCCGGTGGGATGCGTGGATCGAGATCTGCATCACGGTAACCAAATAGCGCAAGTGCCTCGGTAAGCAGTTGCGTGGGCGCAGCGGCGCTGCGCGTTGGTGGCGATTGTAGAGCCGCCGAAAGACTAGCGGCTTGACGACGGCCTTCCACCGTAATATTTGCTTGATTTAACTGCAGAGGAAACACACCATCGCCATGTTGCATAGCCAGTGCTGCCCCCAGCGCAATCGTCGCATGACCACAAAATGGCACTTCTGATTCTGGTGAAAAATAGCGCGCGCGCCAAGTATCACCTAGCCGCACGGCAAATACAGTTTCAGAAAATCCCAGCTCAGCAGCGATCTTTTGCATCTCACTGTCCGACGGAAAATGTTCGCTAATATGAACGCCGGCGGGGTTACCACCGACTTCGCCGTCTGAAAATGCTGCTATTTTAAGGATGGACATTATTTACCTATCGTGGAAATTTTAAGGAACTTGCGAAAGCGTTCTGAACGCTGGCATTCAACATAAAAAACATAGCTAGTATAAAACGCGTCCGTACCAACTAAAAACCAAAGCGCTAATCCTGCGACTAACACGCTGCTTGCGGCAACACCATAAATCAAATCCACTATCGCAAGCTTTTTCAATTCATCTGGGCTCATTCACGGTTTGACTATTAAATGCGCTCATGCCAGCGCCGACACCAGCAATAAAATACCTACAAAGTGGATATACTTCACGGCGATGTAATCCATAGTCCGATCCTATGAGTCGACTGCTCAAACAGGAACGCTCTTGCGCAAGATTATCGCTCAATAATTTTATTGCCTATTCCGCTTTTAGAAATTCGCGAAACAAATCCCCTTGGAATATATAAAGTATTACCCTCTCCCTCCAAATCTATTTGCTCCACCGTTGCGCCATTCCGTATGCTGAGATCGTTATTAACACCAGTAACACGAATCCTGCCGACTTGATTTTTTTCTGAGATGACAATGTTATTGCTGGTGCCTGAAAGATAGACGTTATAGCGCCCTGATTTGTTAATGATGCTATCAAGTTTGTGTCCATCAATCACGACCTCACTGCCACGATCATCCACATGACCGCTACTACCACAGCCCGATAAAATCAGACTCGTCAATGCGAAACCACAAGTGAGCAAGAGCAGCTTCACGCATAGGCGTACTGTGCTAGTAAATTCAAAATATCGCATACAAGTATTCCTCAAAATAGGTTTAATAATCCAGATGTCAATGTCGTCTTTCGCTGACTAAAATAGTCAGCGAACATCTTGCTTCATCGAGATTACTTATTCGAGATCAATGCGACCAATAGATTATTTTTGTGCGTCAATCATTGTGAATTTGGCGCGAGTGGTAGCCGACAAAACAAAGAAATCCGCCCCTGAGAACTCGAGCCATTGGGTTGAAGTGTGGAAAGTCTCAAGGGTTTATCTTTTAAGGCTTTTTTATTTGCCCTCCATCCATTCCGTGAATTAAAGTTCAGCAATACTATCGTTGCAAAGAAGCATTCATCTATTGGAGAGTTTCGGGTGGCAAAACAAAAATTACCTCGGGTTCCACCAACAGTTAATGGAATTCAAGCGAACTTTTGCAAAAACCCAAATGCTCGAATTTTAGTATTCCGGTCGAAAATAAGAAGGAGTGTACTTAGTGCCAAGACAACAGAGACATAGGACTTACGCAAAATTGTCCCAGCTAGGCGTGCCGACGAAGACAGTGCTTGA
>CAYXJI010000462.1:0-2690 GCA_964465175.1 uncultured Burkholderiaceae bacterium
AAACAGAAAGTCTTGCAGCTTCTGTTTGCGCATGGCCGAGCCATGCTGAGTCGTTTGGGTATTTGTCATCACTTGACTGACTTCCTTGTTTTCATTCCTGACGACAGGAAATGAAGAGTTCATCGCTGGAGTAGACATTTTTTATCGTTTTATGTACAGACATCCCAAGCAATGTTGGGATGTCTATGTTGACCTTAACTACAGAACTAATACAGAACTGAATTAATACAAAGCTTTACCAGAAGCGTCTTTCAAGTTGGCTTTCCAGCTTGCTTG
The DNA here is from genome assembly GCA_964465175.1 of uncultured Burkholderiaceae bacterium. Classification (GTDB taxonomy): domain Bacteria; phylum Pseudomonadota; class Gammaproteobacteria; order Burkholderiales; family Burkholderiaceae_D; genus Undibacterium. The sequence goes on from CAYXJI010000462.1 coordinate 277, forward strand.
AATCAACTTGATCGTATCTGCTGGCAGAGGCACGTATTCCAAGTCTGTTGCCATCGCAGCGCCATTTGCAAACGCCCAGTCAAAGAACTTCACCACTTCTTGCGTATTAGCCGCATTGGTAGGCACTTTATGCAACAAGATGAAAGTGGCGCCACTGATAGGCCAAGAAGTTTTGCCTGCTTGATTCGTCAAAATTACACCCATACCTGGTGTTTTTGCCCAGTCAGCACCAGAAGCGGCTGCTTTAAAATTGGCATCATCTGGCTGTACAAATTGACCATCCAAGTTTTTCAATTGTGTGTGCGTCATTTTATTACGTTTAACATAAGCATACTCAACGTAGCCAATCGCACCTTTGATACGTTGTACGTTTGCTGCCACGCCTTCATTACCCTTGCCACCCAAGCCAACTGGCCATTTCACCGCAGTACCAGAGCTGACTGTCGTTTTGAATTCTGGGCTCACTTTGGACAAATAATCAGTCCAGATAAAAGTCGTGCCTGAACCGTCAGAACGGTGAACAACAGTGATATCTTCTGCTGGCAATTTCACACCTGGATTGATCGCCGCGATTTCTGCAGCATTCCACTTGGTGATTGTGCCCATATAGATTTTTGCCAAAACATCACCCGTCATCTTCATTTGACCAGGCGCAACACCTTCCAAGTTCACCACTGGCACGACACCACCGATCACCGCTGGAAATTGCAACATGCCATCCGCATTCAAGTCTTCGGCTTTCAATGGCATATCAGATGCCCCAAAATCCACTGTTTTTGCTTTGATTTGTTTAATACCACCACCAGAACCGATGGATTGATAGTTAATGGTGTTGCCCGTTGCTTTTTTGTAAGCATCTGCCCACTTAGCATAAATAGGGTAAGGGAAAGTCGCGCCAGCGCCAGTCACTTCAGCGGCATGCACAGATGAAAAAGCCAATGCAGCACCAGCCGCCATCACTAAAGATTTAACAATACGATTCAATTGCATATCTACCTCGTTTAATTGGGAAACAATCCGGTATGTCGCCGCCAGCGCCGTGATTTTGTTAAATCACACTGATCGCCGACCCAAAACAACACGAAACGAACTTTACAAGGCAAATATGACAGGATTATGACGCGAAACAGGCAAGCTTGAAATATTTCATTAGCGCTTATTTTTCTGTCATAAACTTGTCACAATAGCTCACTACAATCTTCAAAACGCCCAACTACTAGGGATTTTAAGCACGCTCGCCATTCACAGAAATAGAATTTACCCATGATGAACCCAGATGTCATAAATGATAAAATCGTCACCACCGACGATCCGACGATGGAGTTGGCAACACCCGCCAAACCAGTGACAACTATGCACAATAAACCGAGCAACGACAGCGAGTCCTCCTTAATGGCTGCATGGGGTTTACCACGATCTGGCATCTATTTAGATAGAGAGATGTCACAAATCGCGTTTAATTGGCGCGTGTTGGCACAAGCCGAAGACAAAAGCATTCCCTTATTAGAGCGCTTAAAGTACTTATGCATTGTCGGTAGCAATCTCGATGAATTTTTCGAAGTCCGCGTCGCTAGTCTGCTGGCACAAAATACCATTGATGGGCAACTAGCCCAGCACGCCGCATTTACCAGCATGATGGAGCGCATCGACAAAGAATGTCATGCACTAGAAATTCGTCAATATGAGGTTTTAAATCAAGACATCTTGCCCGCGCTATCACGCAAGGGCATCCATCTATTACGTCACACCGAAAGAACAGAAGCTCAGCGCGCTTGGGTGAAATCCTATTTTGAGCGTGAAGTGCGTCCCCTACTCACGCCTATTGGCCTAGACCCAGCGCATCCGTTCCCGCAAGTGGTCAACAAGAGTCTGAACTTTATTGTTTCCTTGGCTGGCAAAGATGCGTTTGGGCGCGGCACCGCGATTGCGATTGTCAAAGCGCCTCGCGTCTTACCACGTGTGATTAAGATTCCCGATGAATTAACCGAAAAAGGCCAAGCATTTTGCCTGCTCTCTTCCGTCATCCATGCCCACATCGGCGACTTATTTAATGATCGCGAAGTGCTAGCCTATTCACAGTTCCGCGTGACCCGCGATAGCGATTTGTGGGTGGATGAAGATGAAGTCAAAAACTTACGCCAAGCTTTGCAAGGGGAATTACAAGGTCGCCAATTTGGTGTCGCAGTGCGTTTAGAAGTCGCCAAGAATTGTCCTGAAGTGCTGTCACAATTCCTACTCGAACAATTCTCACTAAGCAAAGATCGCCTGTATGCGGTGGATGGCCCAGTCAACATGGTGCGATTGTCAGAGCTCATCGATCATGTGAGTCAAGCCAATCTGCGCTTCCCAGCATTTTCTGCCAAGCCAGATTCCAAGCTAGCGCAAAAAAATATTTTTGAGGTCTTAAACAAACA
>CAYXJI010000463.1:0-2689 GCA_964465175.1 uncultured Burkholderiaceae bacterium
AAGTCAAAGAAAACTGGTTAAAAAATCGCAAGGAAAGCCTTAAAACCAATGGATTTTGGTTATCCGCCATGAGCAGCGCATTACAAAATAAAGATGATCCAGCGGAGATATTTCAATTTGAAGCAAGAGTGAAAGCCTTGACGACGAAAGACATACAAAACGCAGCGCAGAGCTATCTGGATACCAGGAATTTTATCCAAATTGTGAAGTATCCAGAAGTGGTGAAGACCGCTGAAAAATAAAGCCTCGATTACGCAAAATAAGGAAACTGACATCATGCCTCAACAATTAAAACCGCAACTGAATTTGCAATTGAAACGACTCGTTCATGCTATTGCCTTGAGTTCACTCACCGTGTTGAGTGCGACTTCGCTCGCGCAAAGTACAACTAAAAAGCCCGTCAAACTTAGCATGCAAGCTATTTTGCAAGCCTCTAAAGCTAGCGATTGGCGTCCTTTAAACCCAGAAAATACTTTGTATTTGGAGCTAGAAAAAGGGCGCGTCGTCATCGAGCTAGCGCCAGAGTTTGCACCGAAAAATGTCGCGAATATCAAGACCTTGGTGCAAGAAGGCTACTTTGATGGGTTGGCGATGATACGTTCGCATGACAACTATGTCGCGCAATGGGGCGACCCAAGTGAAAAGCGAGAATTCAAACAAGCCTTGAAAAAAGTCGATGGCGAATTTACCGTGCGATACGACAAAGGCACGGCCTTCACTCGTTTGCCTGATGTCGATGGCTATGCGCCGCAAGTCGGACACGTGAATAGCTTCGCCGCTGCGCGCGATCCTAAATTACACACTACTTGGTTGACGCATTGCTACGGTGCGATAGGCGTGGCACGCGGTAACGAAACCGATAGCGGTAATGGCAGCTCTTTATACGCAGTCACTGGCCACGCACCACGCAATCTAGACCGCAACATCACCGTCGTTGGTCGCGTAATGTTTGGCATAGAATTACTCTCCAGCCTACCACGCGGCACAGGAGCGCTAGGCTTCTACGAAAAAGCCGAAGAGCGCACGCCAATTAAATCCGTGCGTATCGCGGCCGATGTACCAGAAGCCGAGCGCAGCAAACTAGAAGTCTTTCGCACCGACACAGCAAACTTTACCGCCCTAGTCGAAGCACAAAGAAATCGCGGCGGCGATTGGTACAAATTCGCCGCGAATCATATTGAGTTGTGCAATGTGCCAATTCCTGTGCGAGTGGTGAAGTAATTGGCTAGGTGATCAAGTTTAGGCTGGGCTGTGAAGCCCAGCATGTTGAGAATAATTATTCCTGATCTGTGAACGTTCGATCGCATCAAAATTTACGCGATAAATAGTTTAAGGCTAATTTTGATGTTCGCAGGTCGGTGGTAGACCGACAGCTTTCACCTTTTTTGCTTCGCCAAAAAAACAAACCCAAAAAAGGCGACCACGCTGTCACTGGCCTTCGGCTTTCCATTTTCTGTCCCGCACAATTGGCAGTGTCAGAAGTGGATTGAGGTCAAAAGCAACGACCTACAACGGCTAGCGCGTAGGCTGGCGCTGCCAAGCCCAGCATTATTCGATAGTCGCAACTGCTGTTGGGCCTCGCTTTGCTCAGCGCCAAGCTGTAGTTTAACTTACAGCGTTGTTGTGCCAAGTACGCGTCTTTGCCTGTATTCAAATCCACAAGCCAGGTTTGTTCACCATCAAATAAAACACGCCTAGCATCGCCAAAAACGCGGGATATCCTAAGTATTCCCAGTAGCGAGCATAGCGCCAATAATGCGTGGGTAATGCTTGTCCTTGTGCGTAGGCGAACTCTGCCATTTGTTTCATTTTGATCTGCAGCCAGACCACGGGTAGCCAGCATGCACCGGCGATGAGATACAAGATGATGCTGAGCAAAATCCAGGGCGTATCAAGTTGCCATCCTGCTAGATACACCATGGCGATGCCGCTGATGGGTTGAATGATGACGGCGGGGGTGGTGAAACACCAGTCTGCTATCACGACCAAGCGTGAGACGCTTGCGATGGCGGCGATATTTTTGCCGCGATTGGTGAAAAATAAATAGAAGGCTGATCCGAATCCTGTGCCGACCAATAGCACCGATGAAATGATGTGCAGGGTTTTGAGTAGTAGATAGGTGTTCATTATTTTTCTCCTGCGATCAGGACTAGCAAGATCGCTAGTATTGGTATGTTTTTTAAAATCGGACCGAATGGATGCATCAAAAATTCCGGTAGACAGACCGCGATGATGAGCGAGTACGCGAGAATTAGAATAAATTGGAATAACCATAAGCGCCGACTTGGATGGCTTAGCGTCGCGATGCCTATGCTTAGATCGAGCCCTCCTGCCAAGTAAAGTACCGGAAGCGCGTAGGCGCTAGTGATGCCGACTTGAGAAAGTAACAGCAGGCTTTCTTGTATCGGATAAATCCATAATGACATGATGCCAGTGGCGATCCAGAGGAAAGCGAGTGTCAGCCGAAATAGTATGTTGGACCACGTGGCGATCGCGGTGGCTGTTAGGCTATTAGCACTTTGTTCGTTAAACCAAGCACTGACACCTTTGGGGGCTCGTCCCAAATAGTGTGAGAAGTCTGTGCTATCCGCGGTATTGCCTTGCTCGAGCATGTTTAAAGTTTCTGAGGTGAATATTTTCTGTGGGAGAAAATTCGCTACGCTGGCGCCTAGGCGCATGAGGGGCATCG
>CAYXJI010000464.1:0-2673 GCA_964465175.1 uncultured Burkholderiaceae bacterium
TTGGTGATCCTGCCACCAGCAAAGGTCCGGTTGAACGTAAAGTAATGCGCGTAATCACGCCAGGCACCTTGACCGACACGGACTTACTGCCCGAAAAGGCGGATCGACCACTACTGGCGCTGTGCCTAATGAGTCAGCGCAAAACAGTCAACATCGGCTTAGCCTGGCTCTCATTGGCAAGTGGCGCATTAAAGTTAATGGAATTTAGTACTGACGAAAAATCGCTGCAAGCACGCCTACAACATGAGCTAGAACGCATTTCACCGGCCGAAGTATTGGTGTCCGCTGGCGGCTTGATGCTAGAGGAATTTCGCGGTGAATTGCCGGGCAAATTCTCCGAAGTGCCGGATTGGCATTTCGATCTCAAACAAGGACAAAAATCTTTACAAGATCAACTCGCCACGGCGACCTTAACCGGCTTTGGCGTAGAAAATTTTGGTGCGGCCTTAGGTGCTGCTGGCGCCTTGCTTCGCTATGCAGAATCCACCCAAGGACGTGGCTTAAAGCATGTCAACTCGCTGAGCGTCGAATCTGAAAATGAATTCATCGGCCTAGATACCGCCACCCGCCGCAATCTCGAATTGACTGAAACCTTACGCGGACAAGAATCTCCAACTTTATTTTCCCTACTCGACCACTGCCGCACGGCGATGGGCTCACGTTTACTGCGTCATTGGCTGCACCATGCAAGACGCGATCAAACCATTGCGCGTCAACGGCATCAGGCTATCGACGCCCTACTACAAGCAGATGCCACGTCCGGCCTATCGAACACTTTAACCGCCATCCCCGATATCGAACGCATCACCACGCGCATCGCTTTACAATCAGCACGCCCACGTGATCTTGCGGCGCTCCGCGATGGCGTACAACACCTAGGCACGGTGCGCACTTATGTGTCCATGTGTTTGAAAAATAATGCGCCGCAATTATTGGCGCAATCGCTGCTCGATCTCGCCACGCCGACTGAGTGTTTAGATTTATTAGAACGCTCCTTAATGCCGCAACCCGCGACCATGGTGCGCGATGGCGGTGTGATTGCGAATGGCTTTGATATCGAGTTAGATGAGCTACGTTCCTTGTCCGAAAATGCCGGCCAGTTCTTAATTGATCTTGAGACCTCGGAGCGTGCACGTACTGGCATCGCCAACTTGCGTGTTGAATATAACAAAGTCCATGGTTTCTATATCGAAGTGACGAATGGCCAAGCCGATAAAGTGCCGGACAATTATCGTCGTCGCCAAACCTTAAAAAACGCGGAACGTTATATCACACCCGAGCTCAAAGCCTTTGAAGACAAAGCTTTATCTGCACAAGAGCGTGCTTTGGTGCGTGAAAAAGTCCTCTACGAAAAATTACTGCAAGACTTATTGCCCCATATTCAAATCTTGCAAACCATCGCCCATGCGATTGCACAACTAGATGCCTTGGTCAGCCTAGCTGATCACGCCATGAAAAATAATTGGTGTGCACCGCAATTGATCAATGAGCCGACCTTGGATATCGTGCAGGGTCGTCATCCTGTCGTCGAAAATCAAATCGAGCGTTTTATCGCCAATGATTGCCAACTCTCGGTTGAGCGCAAACTCTTGCTCATCACTGGCCCGAATATGGGTGGTAAATCAACCTTCATGCGCCAAACCGCCTTGATCACCCTACTCGCTTACATCGGCAGTTATGTGCCCGCGACACAAGCAAGCATAGGCCCAATCGATCGCATCTTCACCCGTATCGGTGCTGCAGATGATTTGGCTGGTGGACGCTCTACCTTCATGGTTGAAATGACCGAGTCGGCCGCGATTTTGCACGGCGCAACGGAGAATTCTTTAGTCTTAATGGATGAAGTGGGTCGAGGCACATCGACTTTTGATGGCCTCGCTTTAGCGTGGGCGATTGCGCGCCATTTGATCATGACGTCCAAAAGCTTCACCTTATTCGCAACGCATTATTTTGAATTGACGCAATTACCGGATGTGCATCCTAGTGCAGAAAACGTGCATCTCTCGGCCATAGAGCACAAAGAAAATATCGTATTTCTACATGCAGTACAAGCGGGTCCAGCATCACAAAGTTATGGTCTACAAGTCGCGCAGTTGGCAGGTATTCCACAAGCAGTGATCCGGGCCGCACGTAAGCATTTGGCCGATCTCGAAGCGCAGTCGCTACAAGGGACGCCGCAGTTCGATTTATTCTCGAATAATGCCAGCCAATCAGAGCTTAATGAGCCTACGGCGCCAGAAGCCCATATTGGAAATTCCCCACTATTGGCTGCTATCGACAACATCGATCCGGATGCCATGACACCGCGTGAAGCGCTAGAGGCTTTGTACAAACTAAAAGCGATGGCGAAGGATTTCTAGAACAATCTGAAAGCTAGTGCTAAAAGAAAAAAGCTTCTAGTTTCAATCGCTATTGTGCGACATGAACATAGAAGCTTTTTTATGCTTAGCGCCGCTAGTCTGCGAAACCAAATCAGCTTTCCAAACCTACTGCGGCGCAGTTTTAATGCAAGGAATAAGTGCGATATTCGCCGTCTTCACCATTTTCACTATCGTCATCCTCATCGTCATGACCATGCGCGCCATGAACGTGGCCGTGCGCGATTTCTTCTTCACTCGCTTCACGCACTTCGGTCACATGCAAAGTAAAACGCAGGGCGATGCCAGCCAAAGG
>CAYXJI010000465.1:0-2672 GCA_964465175.1 uncultured Burkholderiaceae bacterium
TTCAGCGCATCGGTAGCGAATAACTCGTAATCAGAAAGCTTGATGAGCCCCAGACTGGCGGAGATTTGCATTTTTTGCCCATCCACAGAAAAAGGCGTGGCGAACAAACTTAAGATCATCTCTGGCGCTAGCATTTCTTCATGACCTAGCATGCCAAAAATATCGTTACCTATGCGAGCAATTTGGCAAGCATCACCATAATGTTCCACTAATCGCCGACTCACTTCACATAGAAGATAGTCGCCAAACTGATGCACTAATGCATCGTTGGTCTCCGAAAAGTGATCAATATCGACCAAGACTAAAACGCTGTCATACTTTTTATGAGAACGTAAAGTTGAACTCAGTAACTGCAATAATTGGAGACGATTTGATAAGCCAGTTAAGGGATCAAAAAAAGCCAAGTTATGCATGCGCGAGCTGAGCGCAACGTTTTCCAAGCAAACCGAGGCATTACTACAAAACATTTCCAGTAGACGTATTTTGCTAGTGTTGTGATCAAGGCTGGCGTCGATATACATGGCCATGCTGACGCCATCGAGATTGCTAAAATAGAGGACAGTGTCGTGCGTGCCATAGACATGATTTCGTTCGAATAAGGCTTTTTGTACTTGGACTTGTTGTTGACGATTGGCGACTTGCACGAATGTTTGGTTATTCCACTCTAGATATCGGCCTTTGCTGGCAAGTACATGCGCGCCGCTGCACAGGTCTTCACTCCTGCGCACATAGTCAGTCAAATTGATGGCGCAAATAAAGGCATCCGTATCATCCGCAAGTAAGTCCAAGGCTTGTTCAAGTATCGTTTCAGCGAATTCCTGAATGTCACTCAAAGCCATCAAGCGGGCGCTCGCCTTAATGATGGCTTCGAGGCTTTGCTTATTGTTCGACACCGTACAAATTTGTTCATAGGAGCGGATGGCCGATGTGACAGTGGTAAATAATTTTGCCTGGGTTAATTCGGTTTTGCTTTTGTAGTCATTGATGTCGTAGTCGCGTATCGCTTCCATTTCTGGCGCATAGCCCGCTTGGCCGGTACGCAAAATAATACGCACATCTTTCATCAATAAAGTATGACGAATATAACCAACTAATTGCAGACCCGCATCGTCATCAGACATCACCACGTCAAGAAGAATGACGGCAATTGCTTCGCTATGCAAAAGTAAATGACGCGCCTCGGCGGTCGAATAGGCGTGTAAATAATTGAGTGGGCGATGTTGAATTTTGAGTCCATGCAAGGCAAACATCGTCGCCGTATGGACATCTGGATCATCGTCTATGATTAAGACATTCCAAGCCAGTTGATGCGATGCATCACCTACCTCACTGTGCTGGGTATCGTCTTCGACGAAAAAAAGTGCATCATCTTGATTCGTGTCGTCGCTCATTGTAACTTCGCATATCGGTTAATGCAGTCGATCAATTGTAAAGTTTATTTCCACACATAAACTAACTTCATAAAAATAAAGGCGCTCAAGGCGCCTTTGTGTTGTTTAATTTCGATTAAAGAATTTCACTAGCGTGATCAGCCAAACGAGAGCGCTCACCTCTTGCTAAGGTGACATGTCCGCTGTGCGACCAGCCTTTAAATCTATCTACGACATAGGTTAAACCACTGGAGCCTTCGGTTAAGTGTCAATTTGAGCAATATTACCTAAGCAAATGATCTTAGTGCCAGGGCCGGCCCGCGTTACCAAGGTTTTGACTTGTTTTGGCGTGAGATTTTGCGCCTCATCAATAATTAAAAACTTATTGACGAAGGTGCGTCCGCGCATGAAGTTGAGCGACTTGATTTTGATTTTTGAGCGAATGAGATCTTGCGTTGCCGCACGGCCCCAATCACCCGCATCATTGTCGGATTTGTTTAATACTTCGAGGTTATCGTCAAAGGCGCCCATCCAAGGTGACATTTTTTCTTCTTCCGTGCCGGGCAAGAAACCAATATCCTCACCGACCGGCACCGTCACCCGGGTCACAATGATCTCATTGTAGGTCTTGGTCTCTAACACTTGCGCTAAGCCAGCAGCCAAAGCGAGTAGCGTTTTGCCAGTGCCCGCTTGACCCAATAGGGTAACAAAATCACACTCAGGATCCATCAATAGATTGAGTGCAAAATTTTGCTCACGATTGCGTGAGGTGACGCCCCAAACGCTATGTTTGGAATGACCATAGTCACGCAAAGTCTGCAGCACTGCAGTCTTACCGTTAATTTGGCGCACTTGGCCGTAGAATGAAGCCTCACCGTTATTCGGCTCCATATACACAAATTGGTTGACCAGTAAAGAAGGAATTAATGGGCCAGTGATGCGATAGAAGGTTGTGCTAATGCTATTGCGATTCTCTTGCCACGTTTCGATGCCCTTACCGTGTTTACTCCAAAAATCGCCGGGTAATTGCACGATACCCGTGTAGAGCAGGTCTGAGTCTTCTAAGACATGATCGTTGAAATAATCTTCGGCAGGCAAGCCCATCGCTCGCGCTTTGATACGCATATTGATGTCTTTCGACACTAATACGATAGGGCGCCCCGGAAACTCGGCTTCTAAAGCACGTACGACACCGAGAATCTGATTGTCAGCCTTACCTTGCGGTAAGCCTTGGGGAAGAGTGCCACCTTGCAATTTGGTTTGAAAAAATAAGCGACCTCGGGCATCTTTATTGCCTAATTT
>CAYXJI010000466.1:0-2665 GCA_964465175.1 uncultured Burkholderiaceae bacterium
TCACCTGACCAGGCTCTGCTGCCCGTCGAAGCCTCAATAATTCAACTGCGACTAGCACTAGCTTGACGCACTCCTTGTCCCGAATGTCAAACCAGATTCTTTGCACGGCTTGCAGGGCGTGTGTCGAGCGGTTTGACAGCTACCGATCCTAGACACGAGTGACTTAACGAGTTAACTGGTGCGACTCACATGCAACCACGCAACGAAACAACAAGGCACGATGGCATTTTGATGGACTAAAGTTCAATCAGAAAGCGCTATAACAAGACGCGACCCAATTCTCCGATTGAAGTAAAACGACCTACGGCTCAAAAACCGAGCCACGATAACTAGCGGCCTGATAAAATCGATGAAAATATGCTGAAACTCAGCCATCTTGATAAAAAAAGGTCAGTTCCAACATTCCAACATCCCCTCTATCTTTCCTCAGCCGCCCTCACCGCACGACTCACTGTCATGTAATGCACATTAAAGTAAGCAGCGATCTCTGCCATGGTGTATGCACCGGATCGGTAAGCTGCCACCATCGCTTCACTACGGTTAGAAGTTTGTTCGGAATATTCTGCCAAGCTCAAAGCTAAGATACGTTTATGCGCAATCGATAACTCGCGCAAATCGCCTTCTTTGAGTGTGGCCTGATGTTGTTTGATAAAGGCTTCATCGCCTAATAGGAGTTGATGTTTGACTGCAAGAAGCGGGGACGATAAACCACGTCCTTGCAACACAAATTTTGCATAGGCATGCCGCGCTGTGGCGCGTCTTGTGCCAAATTGGCCTAGCAACCAATCTGTATCGAGCCAATCGGGTGCAAAACTGTCACTGATCACAAAAGGATAACTACCCCACGCCCAATCTTCAGGCGACTCTACCATGCCGGCCCGTACAGGATTGAGCACCACGTAGCGCGACAGCTCCAGCAAGTGCGCTTCTTTTTGTACCAGAATCGCTTTATACCGTCCCTGAAACAAATGCCCGACCATGCCATGCCGACGATTAAAACGCTGCGTGTACAAACCATTTAACTGCCGCATCCCCGCCGACAAATTACCCTCGACGGTTTCAACCAGAAGATGATAGTGGTTCGTCATTTGACAATACGCATGCACCACCCAATTGAAGCGATCACACACCAGAGCCAACACAGCCATCCACTCACGCCTATCATCGTCATCCAGAAAAATATCCTCACGCCTATCACCTCGTGAGGTCACGTGATACACCGCTCCAGCAAATTCTAATCGTAAAGGTCTCGCCATTTGTTTAGGCTAACACATATCCATTGCAAAATGTCGTAATGTTAGAACTGACCCCGATCTCGCTGAAGCTCTAACGCCAAATTGCTTTTCAATTTCAACAAGTGAGAATGTTGACGTTCAAAATCCTCAAATACTCTCTTACGTTCTTTTTCTATACTTTCGCGCTGTGCATCAAGCGCATTCAGAATCGTAGTGGACGTCGCAACATTTTCTTTCGGCTTTTTAGGCGCTGTCGAAATGACTTCGCCGGAAACTACATATAGGACCTCACCTGAATTAACATGTTGTCCTTCACCAACCCTGCGTTCTACCACTATTCCGGGTCTCGCCGATTGAATTTTAATTAGTCCTTTATCTGGGAGCAGAACTCCTTCAACCTGGATCCGTTTTGAGTACTCGATTAAGTGTGAAAAAAAAAGGATGGTCACCGCGCTTAAAACAGAACACCCAGTCAACAAATAGAAAGATAGCGGTTGGATTAGGACAACTTTCCCTAACGGTGAGATCTTTTTTGAAGAAAGTGCTTCAATTCGAAAGAGTGGGCGTCGCATCAGCTGAACTAATCCTCAACCGAGAAGCGAAACTCGCCAGCTGGCAACATCAACTTTGGTGCTACTTTACCAGCTTCGACTAATACTACGTCAACGGGCATAGCATCTAAGGGGTCATGCAAATAAAAGGCGTAAATCACGCGTTTCCCTTGCTTTGGTAGGAGTTCAAGCGGAATATCATGAGGATTAAATCCGGCCAACGTGCTTAGCCATGTAGCACGTCCTGTTTGTTGATCAATTTGCTCTCTTTGATGAACAACCTGTAAATCGTAGGATAAAGGATTGACCGCTAATTTCAAATAAGTGCTGTTTGGCAATACCAGAATAGAAGGCATATCCTTGTTACTTTTCTGTACTGCAGTGTCATACAGGCGGTGTTGAGACTCTGCATGAAAATGCTGGCTCATCATTACTTGTTCGATAGTCAGTGGATCGATACCGGATAGGCGTTTTAATTGTCCTGCCAATCTCGCGTCATCCGTATCAGTCTTCGCCTCAGGAATTTTCGCTGCATGGCCGTATCCGACATAAACGAAAATCTTGGCTTGAGGGTCTTTTTTCAATACCCTTTCTATGATATTTCGCGCCATTTCTGATTCACGCAGTTCTCTTCTTTCTTTCCCTGTCAGCTTTGGGTTGTATTTGGGTTCATAACTTATGAAGTTCCATTTTTGACTTGCTGCGTCTCGTAAAAAATTAGCGTACATTGGCTCTTCTGAATAATAGCCAGTCTCCTCATTTACAATTCCATTTACTAATGGAAGCGAATCAGGGGTAAATGTTTCACACGCCATGTACGTGAACCCTAATTTTCTTAGTTCACGCGCCAACATCATTGCAAACGCTCTGTGCATAGGC
>CAYXJI010000467.1:0-2644 GCA_964465175.1 uncultured Burkholderiaceae bacterium
CCGGCCAGGTTCTTATTTTAACCTACCTATGTATTATATCTTATAGAAGACTTGAACTAAAATCGGATCAGTAAAATTTCTTTGATGCAACGATGTAAAGTATAGACGATATTCAAGACCTGTAAAGAAGATAAGGTGAATTTGCTCTGTTTTGATTTAATCTTTTATTATCAATGACTTAGATTCTTTAATGTTGATTTTCCTGAGTGTTATCTCAAGGCTTTCATGAATTAACTTGCAACTTCAAAAGGAACTTTATCAAGTTGGACTTGTCTGTCGTGAGGCGCCAGTATCAAGCGGTGTTTTGTTTTATATCACATAGGACTTACGCAAAACCGCTAAGTTCATTAGGCTTGTTTATGTTCGAGTTTAGCCCCAGTGTCGTGGTAGCCGAACTTAGCTATCCCAAGGTGTTCAAGCACGGTCTTCGTCGGCATGCTTAGCTGGGACAATTTTGCGTAAGTCGTATCACAATAAAAAAGAGGATTGAGGGAAAAACATGTCTAATCAAAAAGATGTTCGCTTGTTGAAAACGGCTGGTCTTGCCTTGTTGGCGAGTTGCTTATTCAGCTCAGCGATTGCACTGGCCAGCACGGCCAACGAAAACAGCAAAGCAGTGGTTTTCAGCGAAAAAGAGTTGCAGACCGCAGCGTGGATACGTGATGCGGCGCGCAGCGATAATATGAGCTATAAGATTTTAGAATCGCTCACGACGGAAGTGGGCCCCAGAATGGCGGGTAGTCCCGGCGACGCTTTGGCTGTGGCGTGGGCCGAAGCCAAGTTTAAAGAGCTGGGCTTTGACAAAGTGTGGAAGGAACCCGTCACTTTTCCAAGTTGGAAACGCGGTGTGGAAAAAGCAGAAATTGTTGCGCCGTTCCCTCAGCCTTTGGTGATCACCGCTTTAGGCAATACGGTCGCGACACCGCATAATGGTTTGACGGCTGAGCTGGTTGAGTTCGCGACATTGAAGGAGATGCTGGCAGCGCCCAATGACAAAGTGCGCGGCAAAATAGTCTTCATAAATCATAAAATGCAAAACTCAAATGAGTATGGCTTGGTCGTCCCAGGTCGTTCTAAAGGTGCTTCTGAGGCTGCGCGTAAAGGGGCGGTCGCCATTGTGATTCGTTCGGTTGGCACCGATAGCCATCGTTTACCTCACACGGGCGTGATGACTTATGATGCCGATGTGGCGCAGATTCCTGCGGCCGCAATGTCAAATCCAGATGCGGATATGGTGGCACGCATGATGAAACGCGGAAAGCCAGTTTCGCTAAAATTAGACATTAGTGCCAGCGCGGCAGGAAATTACACTTCCTATAATGTGATCGGTGAAATAACAGGTAGTGAATTGCCAAACGAATATGTGTTGATTGGCGGTCATTTGGACTCTTGGGATTTGGGGACGGGTGCGATTGATGATGGTGCGGGTTGTGCGATCACGATGGCAGCCGCCGAGTTTATTAAACGTAATGGCTTAAAACTGAAGCGCAGTATTCGCGTCGTCTTATTTGCGAATGAGGAGCAGGGCTTGTTTGGTGGTAAAGCTTATTTGGCGGCGCATCAATCGCAAATCGCAAGAATACAGGCAGCGGCAGAGGCTGATTTGGGACAAGGACCCGTCATCAAGATGGCGTCGTTTGTGCGAGCAGAAGCTTTGCCGCTGGTAAAACAAATGCATACCGTACTCGCGCCATTGGGGATAGAAGCTGGTGACAACAATGCATTTCCGGGGCCAGATATGGGGGACTTGCGAATGGCAGGCGCGGCGAGTTTTGGCTTGGCTTTAAAGGCCGATGATTACTTCGACTTGCACCATACGCCAGATGATACTTTCGATAAAATTGTCCCTGCGCGCATCAATCAAGCTGCCGCAACTTATGCCGTGTTTGCTTGGATGGCTGCGCAAGCACCTATTAGTTTTGGATCGGGAGTGGAGTTGCTGAAAGCAACAAAGAAATAAGGCGTGAGCAGGGCGGCTGAGGCCGTGAAATTCATTCACGATGCTATGACCGCGATGATGGAATAACGGCGGCGGACTTTGGAAGCAAAGTTCGCCGTTTTGTTTGCTCTAAATTATGCTTTGCTTGTCATTGTAAATGCTGGCGCTATTGCCAAACTGATTAAGGCGATTGCTAACGGGACGCTGGCGATAAAGCCTAAATATTTAAAGCCGGCAGCACCCATCACAGCACCTGTCGCAAACGAAAAAACCAGTTGGATATGCAGGCTGAGTTTTTGACGATTGACGACAACTTTCATGTCCGGCGCTTGGTGTTCATCGCGATTCCAATACATCATTTTGCCTAATTCTATGCCGATATCGGTGACCAGCCCTGTGATATGTGTGGTGCGAATTTCTGCGTGCGAGATCTTAGTAATGAGTGCATTTTGTAAGCCCATCATATAGCACAGTAAAATCGCGGTAAAAGAGACTTTGATCATTTCATGCTTCATCAAGCCTTGCCCGAGCATGCCAAAGATTAGCAGTAGTATGGCTTCTAAAAATAACACCGGTGTATAGGTAAATTGCGGCAAGTTCCGTTTTGTATAATTCACGATTAACGCGGTGCAAGCAGCACCACAAACAAAGGCAAGCATCATCAGCAGTGCCGCTAATGCGGCCATGCTATGTCCCAATATCAAC
>CAYXJI010000468.1:0-2642 GCA_964465175.1 uncultured Burkholderiaceae bacterium
CAGTCGGTAGAGCAGAGGATTGAAAATCCTTGTGTCGGTGGTTCGATTCCGCCCCGGGCCACCAAATTAGAAGCCGCTTAACAGAGAAATTTGTTAAGCGGCTTTTCTACGTTTAGCCTTCATATAAACGACAAGCCTCAATACTGATGCGCTTTATCACTGCCAACAAATACATTCAAGACAATACGAAGTTCACGGCACTCAATTTTACGATTACCGGCCTATCGCAGGCTGACTTAATTTAAGCTCAATCAGGCCCACATCAGCACTTGAACAACTTAAACAATTTAGTTCAGCGTAAATTTTTACAAGACGTCACAAAATATGACGAAACTCCGATTTGAAGCGATTTACCGAAGAATTGACGCTCCAAGACGACGACTTCGCTTGCGGCATTGGACAGACCAATTTAGAATAAACCTTGTCATTTTTATCGCCCCTTACTTCCCTTACCTTCTTAGAATCAATGAAAAAAGTTGCTGCCGCTTCAGAAACACCGACTCCAGAACCACGCTTGTATCGCGTGGTCTCCGCCCGCATCCAACAATTGATCAAAGATGACAACATCGCCGCTGGCGAACGTCTGCCTTCGGAGCGCGATCTCGCCAGCAAGTTAAACGTCAGTCGCGCCTCTTTACGCGAAGCTTTGATTGCCCTAGAGCTAGGCGGCATCGTCGAAGTGCGTGGTGGCTCGGGCGTCTATGTGAGTGAACAGGCGAAAGCGGATGCGGATGTATTGGAAGTCGGCCCTGGGCCTTTTGAAGTATTGTCGGCACGCCGTTTAATTGAATCCGAAATCGCTGCGATTGCAGCCAAAAACGCGACCGACTCCGCGATTGATGCGATTTTGACGGCAGTTTTGGAAATGGAACGTCATCACGACAATCGCAATGAAAACGAGGTGGCCGATAGAAATTTTCATCTGGCGATTGCCCGTGCGACTGGGAATAGTGCGCTAGTCGGCGCGATTGAATATTTATGGAATCAACGTGGAAGCTTGTGGCATAAGCTCAAAGAACATTTTCAGACTGAAGAATTACGTAAGCAAACCTTGCTTGACCATCGCGCCATCTTAGAAGCCATTGCGGCGCACGATGCGAATGGCGCAAAACAAGCCATGCGTGCGCATCTGGATAGAGTTAGTCGGACTTTTTCGCGGGGTTAATCTCCCGTACTCCTTCGTTTGCGAATTTGTAGACTGATTTCAATCGGGATCGACCACGTCTAGTCGATCATTGCATGGCACATTTCATTGCAATTCGTCGATTTCGCACTCAATTCATTACGCTAATTACGCTCAATTTTTTTCAAATCCTTGCGCATAATGGCGACACCTTGCATCAATTCGCTTTTTTATTGCTGTTCGCAATCTAGATAATTAGCTATTTATGCGGCGATGTCAGATCGATATTTAAAACTATTCTAGCTTGGAATTGGATAATTCGGCTAGTCCACATTGCATATTTGGTCTTACCACATTAAAATGGCCTGACCAAATTTTAATGCATTGATTTTAAAAACCAAACTCGAGACGACTATGACATTTCAGGCAAAATTTCTGTGCGCTGTGCTTTGCACTTTGTTTATTCAGAACGCCGCGTTCGCGGATGATAAGCAGGGTAAATACCGTAATCCCGACAATCCCAATCTGGCTGATACGGGCGAAGGAACTTACCCGATTCCCTATAAAAAGCCCGTCGCAAAAGAAGTGATCGATGCCTTACATCGGATTCGCGGCTATTTAGAATCCACCACGCCGACGCGTGTCATTCACAAAACCACGGGGGCAGTGATCAGCGATTTTAAAAAGCCGATCAAGGAAGCGATCTTTGAACCAAGCAAAGGCGATTACGGCATCATGGTCTATGAGATGGGCGTGGTGCATTCCGGTCTCTTGAAAGTGCGCGCTGCAACCAATGACCAACGTTTTACGGATATGACCGAGCGTCACCTAGCTTTCTTTGCCCAAACTCTACCCTATTTCAAAGCACAGGAAGATCAATTTCATCTGGAACGTGGCAATAGCTTTTCGCGTTTTTTAGATCCGCGTTCATTGGATGATGCAGGTTCCATGTGCGCTGCCTTAATTCGCGTACGTCTCGCAAAAATTGGGCCCGATCTGAATAGCATGATACAAACTTGCAGCAATTGGGTCAGCAAACAGCAATTCCGCTTAAACGATGGCACTTTGGCGCGCAAACGTCCGCAAGCCGTGTCGCTGTGGGCAGATGATATGTATATGGGCATTCCTGCCTTGGCAGAAATCGGGCGCTTGACGGGCGATAAAACTTACTTTGATGACGCGGTACGCAATGTATTGCAAATGTCCGCGTATATGTTCAATCAGCAAAATAATTTATACACGCACGGCTGGAACGCGAATAATCCTGACGCGCCACGTTTTTACTGGGCGCGTGCTAATGGCTGGGCGGTGATAGCGATGTCAGATTTACTGGATGTTTTACCGAAAGATCATCCCGGTTATCCTAAAGTTTTAAATCAATTACGCATGAGTCTAAAAGGCATCGCCGAACAACAATCGGGACAAGGCTTGTGGCATCAAATGTTGGATCGCCATGACTCCTACTTAGAAACCTCGGCCAGTGCCATGTTTGTGTATGCCATTGCCCATGCGGTGAATC
>CAYXJI010000469.1:0-2629 GCA_964465175.1 uncultured Burkholderiaceae bacterium
TAAAATCGTTAGCTGTCACTCCTGCGAAGGCAGAAAAGTAGGGCGGGTGCAACCCGCGCCGCCAGAACGTTGAGCAACAGTGCACGTAGAAGTATCAGCGCGGGTTGCACCCGTCTTACGCATCAGGACACCAATGGCGTAGCATGATCAACGCAAGACACTGGATTTCTGCCAAAAGCATGCAGGAATGACGGTAATCGCGTTTACAGTGGATTAAATAGATTCCCTATCGAATAAGAAAACATGAACCAACTACCACCACCCATCTCCCATAAAGTCCACCCAACAGCACTCAACGCTAGAACCGTATCGCGTTTGTTAGAAGTTGAATTTGACGACGGCAAACGTTTCGAACTGCCATTTGAATTAATGCGTGTGTATTCACCTTCCGCCGAAGTCCGCGGTCACGGCGAAGGGCAAGAGGTTTTGCAAATTGGTAAACGTATGGTCAGCGTTGCTGGCATAGAGCCAGTCGGCAATTACGCGATTAAGCCGATTTTCACCGATGATCACAGCACCGGTATCTTTACTTGGGAATACCTGTATTGGTTGGGCACACATCAAGCCGCATTGTGGCAAGACTACTTAGCACGCCTGCAAGCAGCGGGCTATGCGGGTGAAGAAGGTCGTGATGCCATTCCTGCACCTAAAACCGGATCGAAATGCGGTTCATAGGTAATTTTTAGAAATTTCTACCGCAGAAATAGTCCCCAAAGTCCGAGTCGATTTCTCGATTCGGCTCTATAATCCCGCCTGATTGATTTTCTTCGTGAATCGCCTGTCTATGTCGACAATAGCGCGTGATTTTGGAAAATCGGAATATCCTCAACCTATCTCTGCAGAGTATCAAGATGAGCGAGCACAGTAATAACAATAGTAGTAATCATGGTAGTGCCGATAGCACGACCACCCACTTTGGTTATACCACGGTGGCCGAAGAAGAAAAAGTCCATAAAGTCGCCGAAGTTTTTCATTCCGTTGCAGCGAAATATGACGTGATGAATGACTTGATGTCAGCCGGTTTGCATCGGGTTTGGAAGATTTTTACCATCGCCCAAGCTGGCGTACGTCCGGGTTTTAGAGTGTTAGATATCGCCGGTGGTACGGGCGATTTGGCCAAAGAATTTGTTAAGCAAGCCGGCAAGACGGGCGAAGTTTGGCATACCGATATTAATGAATCGATGTTGCGAGTAGGCCGCGACCGTCTCTTGAATAAAGGTTTGCTTACCCCAACTTTATTATGTGATGCGGAAAAATTGCCCTTTCCTGATAATTATTTTGATCGCGTCAGTGTGGCCTTTGGGCTGCGTAATATGACGCACAAAGATCAGGCCTTGGCGGAAATGCGTAGGGTGCTCAAGCCGGGTGGAAAATTGCTGGTATTGGAATTTTCTAAAGTGCCAGAGATTTTGCAAAAACCTTACGATGTGTATTCATTTAAGGTCTTGCCTTGGTTAGGTCAAAAGATTGCCGATGATGCAGACAGTTATCGTTATTTGGCGGAGTCGATACGCATGCATCCCGATCAGGAGACATTAAAGTCCATGATGCAAGAAGCGGGTTTAGAGCGGGTTGAGTATTTTAATTTGACGGCAGGTGTGGCGGCTTTGCATACCGGGATTAAGTTATAAAGAAGTGAACTCAATAAGTCTCATTGCGGTTTGTTGAGTTAGTCGTTACCTAGTTGGTAGTACAAAAAGGAGATTTACATGAAACATATTTTACTCAGTGTTGCTTTGTTATTTGGCGCAATGACGATGGTAGCAGCCGATGCTGACGCACAGCGTATGGGCAAACGTAGTTCATTTGGTCGTCAATCGAATAATGTTACGCAAAAAGCGCCGGCAGCCAATGCGGCGAATCCAGCGCAAGCGGCCAAACCAGGCGCTGCGAACGCAGCGACTCCAGCGGTTCCACCTAAACCATCGATGCCTTGGAAAGGTATCGTCGGCGGTTTGATCGGTGGTGCTTTGTTGGCAGGCTTGTTCTCTTCCTTGGGTATGGGCGGCGCTTTGGCTAGTGCGTTGGGATCAATTTTGACTTTTGCGGTGATTGGCTTGCTGGTGTTTATGGCTTATCGCTTTTTTACTCGCAAAAAGACTGGTAATGCTGGAAATGCGCCAAGTATGTTTAATCAACAGCCTGCTTATGCTGGCATGCCAAACAATAACGCATTGCCTGAGATCGGCTCTCGTATTGAGCAAGCGCCAGCTTCCGCCTACACGCCAGCTTCAGTGAACACGGCGAATTTGAACAGCACAGGCTCTGCACCTTTAGCGAATCAAGGTAATTGGACTATCCCCTCGGACTTTGATGTGACTGGATTTTTGCGTCACGCCAAATCGAATTACATACGCTTGCAAGCGGCTTGGGATCGCGGTGATGTCAATGATATCCGTGAGTTCACTTCGCCAGAGATGTTTGCCGAAATGAAATTGGAATTGCAAGATCGTGGTACGGCAAAGAACGAAACCGACGTAGTCACTTTGGATGCAGAATTGTTAGGTATAGAAACGCAAGCTTACGATTACGTCGCCAGTGTCAAATTCACAGGCATGATTAAAGAAGGTAACGCGACCAACCCTGAAGCATTTGCCGAAGTTTGGAACTTAGCGAAGCCTATCAATGG
>CAYXJI010000470.1:0-2625 GCA_964465175.1 uncultured Burkholderiaceae bacterium
GGCATGCTTGGTTTTTTGATCGTGTTGTTTATTTTTGAGGGGCTATTTCGAAACAGCCCGCCCAATGCGATACCCATGCTCATATTTATCGGTGCATTTATTGCCGCAATTTCGGCTCTTTCCCATATTCGTCGCGTTCGTTTAATTGATCAAACCGTGACTGCAAGCACATTGGCGAATCGGCATCGACGTCAAATTGAATTACCTTTAGATGCGAATGCGGCCTTCGCTTTGATCGAAGCATCGATACGCGAATTGCCGGGCGCTGAGCGGGTTGATAGTGCCGCCGATAGCTTGCAAGTGCGCGCTAAGATTAAACGCGTTGTGCCATTTCACGATGATTTTTGGAGTAATTTGCCCATAGCAAAAAAGCTGGCGGGTGGCGATAGTCAGATTTATGCGACCGTGTCGCCGGGTGTCGATGCGTGTAGTGTGATCATGATTTGCGAGCCTACGCGTGCTGGCTGGACCGATTGGTTTGTCTTAGATGGCGGGGTGAATTTAGAAAATACGATGGCACTGGGGAGGGCGATATCACGGCGTGTTGCCGAGCTACGCAAAAGCGAAAAAGCCGAAGCGCAGCAAACGGTGACAGAGAAAGAATTAACCGTCGCCAAGTTGAATCTCTTACATGCGCAGGTCGAACCGCACTTTCTGTACAACACCTTGGCGAGCGCACAAATCCTGACGCGCACTGATCCTGCTAGCGCCGATCAAATGTTAGGCAATTTAATTACCTATCTACGTCACTCTTTACCAAAAACCGAAGATACGCCGTCCACCATAGGCGTGGAGTTGGAGCGTACTCGTGCCTACCTCGATATTATGAAAATTCGCATGGGATCACGCTTGCAAGTGCAGATCGAAGTACCGGATTATCTCAAGCCAGTTTTATTTCCCAGTATGATGTTACAAACCTTGGTGGAAAATGCAATTAAGCACGGACTAGAGCCACAGACCGGTGGCGGTACAATTTGGATCTTAGCCCGCGCGCATGAAAATAACGTGGCATTAACGGTAGCCGATGATGGACGTGGCTTTAGTGTGGAAGGAGCCGGTACGGGTATCGGTCTGCGTAATGTGCGTGAACGTTTGCGACTGGCTTATGGCAACACGGCTAGCTTCGGCATCGTAGCGAATTTCCCGAATGGGGTTGCTGCCACCATTAATGTCCCCACCACTTTTTTCCAAGGAGAACAACATGCCTAAGTGTGTCGTCGCCGAAGATGAAAACCTGTTGCGCGAAGCCTTGTTGGAGCAATTAGGTAAAGCGTGGCCAGGTTTAGAAATCGTCGCCGCTTGTGACGATGGTGCCAGCGCTTTAGACGCGATTATCGAAAGTCAGCCCGATGTCGCATTCTTGGATATTCGCATGCCCGGTTTGACGGGTATAGAAATCGCCGAGGCCATGAAAGAGCATAGTCCGCACACGCAAATTGTGTTTGTGACGGCCTATGACCAATATGCCATCGATGCATTTGATAAAGGCGTGGTCGATTATCTGCTCAAGCCCGTTACTTACGATAGGCTTTCCGCTACAGTGCAACGCCTGCAAAGTCGTTCCGTCAAAGATCTCAACGCGGTGGCTGGTTTACTACAGCAGCTCAATATCGGTAGTAGTAAAGGCATTGCGGCGGCTTTCCAAAGCGCCCAAAAAAATGAACCCTTAGTCTGGCTCACTGCCAGCTCAGGTACAGAAACCAAATTGATCATGATCGATGATGTTGCCTACTTTAAAGCCGACAACAAATACACGGTCGTCATGACCGCCGAGGGCGAATCTCTATTACGCAAACCCATTCGCGATTTACTTGATTTGCTTGATGCGAACATCTTCAAACAAATACATCGATCAACCATTGTCAATCTCAAAGCCATCGCCTCAATTGCGCGAGATGACACCGGTAAAGGCATCGTTAAACTAAAGACTCGCCCTGAGACCTTGACGGTCAGTCAGCCCTTCATGGTTTTATTCCGCAATATGTGAGGTCATCATGCAAGCGTCAAATCATCCTGCCAATGAATTTAATCATTGGCAGTGGCGGCGTGCCGCCTTGAGTTTTCTGGCTCTATCGGCCGCCGTGTCGGTTGAGCTGTTGGAACAACGCGAGGCGGACGGCACGCATCGCTTTGTACGTGGTCGACATAAATATTATGGCATAGGCTCGCTGGTCATTTTTTTTGCGATTTTTTCTGGCTATGGCATGGGGCACATGCTAGCAAGCATGAGCACGATATCGAGCTGGGGCGCGGTAATTGCAGGTGTGATTTGGGCCGTCTTTCAATGGTGTTTAGAACGCCAAATGTTAATCAGCATCAGAGCCGATGCGGCTTGGTGGGCGAAGTTATTTGGACTGACTTGGCGGGGACTATTGGCGCTGCTCTCCGCCTCAACCATGGTCTATCCATTTTTTGTGGAAAGTAATCGCGCCGAGATTGATGTCAAAGTCGGCGAAATGGCACGCACACGTTTGATCGATAATCTGCAAACTGCGCAATTAGCGGTGGGCTTACCTGCCTTGCGACAAGATGCAGGTCAAGTTGAAGCTGCGTTGAAACAAGTCGACGGCTTGCTCGCAAGTGATCCGCCCGACATCGCAGCGTATCGACAGAAAGCGAGACAAT
>CAYXJI010000471.1:0-2625 GCA_964465175.1 uncultured Burkholderiaceae bacterium
TTGTACCATTCGTACCACGCGTGGTGATGATATTGATGCGGCTTGTGGTCAATTGGCTGGCGAGGTTCAAGATGGAACCCGCGTGCAAGAGCGTATGCAACAAATGTCTGAGTATCAGAAAAAATTTGGACCCAATTTTGGCAAGATTACGGAGATAAAATAATGAAATGCCGCAAGCTAGTTTCAATGTTGCTTTCCTGTTGCGTATTGTTGCTATCCGCTTGCACTAGCTCTCGTTTCGTCAGTTCTATGGATGATGAGAAGGTGGCGATCGATAAGCCTGATGTGCAACGGCGCGTCTCGATTCGCATGCAATTGGCAGTCGACTATTTTACCCAGGGGCAGCCTAAATTGGCCTTGGAGGAAGTTCGTAACGTGATTAACTTGTCGCCTAATTTTGCGGATGCTTATAATTTGCGTGGTTTAATTCAGATGGAAATGAAAGACATGCCGCGCGCGGAAGAAAATTTTTTACATGCGCTGAAACTCGATCCTAGCAATTCGGATATCACTAATAATTATGCTTGGTTCCTTTGTGAGAATGGGCGAGGAAAACAAGCTTTGCCACTTTTTGACAAAATTTTGAGTGATCGCACCTATGCGACACCATTGAAAACCATGTTAAGCGCAGGCGTCTGTAGTCTACGCTTGAAAGATGTAGCGACTGCGGAGCGTTATTTTAAGTTGGGCGCTGATTTGCAGCCGAATAATCCTAGCGTGAACGCAAATCTCGCTAAGCTGTACTACGATAAAGGAAAATTGGACGACGCACGAATATATATTCAGCGTGTTTTGCGGGAAGAAATTTTTGCGGCTGACGTGCTGTGGCTCGCGATAAAAATTGATAATAAATTGGGTGACCGTGCTTCGGTAAATGGTTTGGCAACACAGCTACGTCGTAGACATCCGAATTCTAAGGAATTCGCGTCGTTTCAAAAGGGTGCGTTTAATGAGTGATTTGTCGCAAGTGTCGGTTCTAGCAGAGGTGAATGACGCTCCTGAGTCAATAGAAGTGCTGAGAGATATGTCGGTTGGGCAGAGACTCTCCGTAAGTCGTCAAGAAAAATCTTGGAGCGTGCAATACGTTGCGGATCAATTGAAATTGTCGCAAGGTCAAATTTTGGCGCTAGAGTCGAACAAGTTTGAATCGCTACCCAAGTTGGTGATTGTTCGCGGCTTTGTGCGTGCCTATGCGAAATTATTGAAAATTGATGCAGATAGTTTGATCGCCTTACTGCCCAAAGAGTCTACCGCTACTCACTTGGAGACGTCGCTGCGTCCCGCATTGTCGACGCCATTTGTGGACTCCCGCTTATCTTTGTTGGGACATCATGATACCAATCGACGTTACATTATCGGTGCGGTTATTTTGGTTTTGCTGGTGGTGGCCTTCCTTGTTGTGCAGCGCACAGAGTTCGGTAGAAATTTTATTACGATGTTTCAGTCGTCGACAAAAGTGCAATCGACGAGCGGCGACTTAAATAAAACTAGCGAGGTGTCTAGTGAGCTTGCGGTGGCAAATGACGCGCTTCCCAATGCACCTAAATTGGGCAGCCCTGCGGCGTCAATGCCTGCTTTGCAAGGGGTAGATCCAGTCGCTGCGACTCAGAGTTCTGCTACTGCTCATGAGTCGATTTCCAATCAATCAGAACCATCGACCACGCCTTTATCTGCGGCTCCCGTCGAGCAATTGCCGACGGCTGCTGAAGTGACTCCAGCCTCTAAGCCCGCAAGCAATACAGCTTTGGGTGTCGTTACCCCAAGTTTGGATACGGATGTGCTTGTATTTAAATTTAGTCAAAATTCGTGGATACAAGTTAAGAATGAGTCTGGTGCTGTATTGACGGCGCATTTGGCCAAAGCGGGTACTGAAGAGTTCTTTAGCGTGAAGCAGTCTTTATTGGTCCGAATCGGTAATGTTGCAGGCGTGGAGGCGAAATTGCGTGGTCAGCCCTTAGTGCTAACTTCTGAACGTGGTAGCAATGTCGCCAATTTGGTGGTGAAGTAAAGATGCTGATTGACTTGCAAGAGATTACATCGGGCGCACAGCTGCGCCGCCCATCGAGAGCGGTGAGCGTTGTCTATAAAGACAAAATTGTCGTGGTGGGAGGAAGTGCTCCGGTCGTGATTCAATCCATGACGAATACGGATACGGCAGATGTCATTGCAACTGCTATTCAGATTAAGGAATTGGCGCGCGCAGGTTCTGAGTTGGTGCGCATTACGGTCAATAATGCAGAGGCCGCCGCTGCTGTTCCTGCCATTCGCGAGCAGCTCGATCGCATGGACATCGATGTGCCTTTAGTGGGTGACTTCCATTACAACGGGCATACTTTGTTGCATGATTTTCCTGCGTGTGCGCAAGCGCTGTCCAAATATAGAATTAATCCCGGCAATGTCGGGCAAGGTGCAAAACGCGACACGCAATTTGCACAAATGATAGAACTGGCTTGCCGCTACGATAAGCCGGTCCGCATCGGTGTCAATTGGGGCAGTTTAGATCAGGCGCTGTTAGCGAGGATTATGGATGAAAATTCACGCCGCCCCAATCCACTAAGTGCACAATCGGTGATGTATCAGGCGCTGATTACCTCCGCAATTGAAAGTGCGCAGCGAGCAGAAGAA
>CAYXJI010000472.1:0-2612 GCA_964465175.1 uncultured Burkholderiaceae bacterium
CATCTGAACCACCCTCACCCTAGCCCTCTCCCGCTTGCGGGAGAGGGAACTTTCTCGACTACACCAACTCAATCGCCATCGCAGTCGCTTCACCGCCACCGATACACAAAGACGCCACACCACGTTTACCGCCACGTGCTTTCAAAGCACCGATCAGCGTCACGATGATACGTGCGCCTGATGCGCCGATTGGGTGACCCAATGCACATGCGCCACCGTGGACATTCATCTTGTCGTGAGAAATACCGAGGTCATGCATGGCTGCCATTGGCACTGCAGCGAATGCTTCGTTGACTTCAAACAGATCGACATCCGCTGTAGTCCAGCCGATTTTTTTGTAGAGCTTTTCGATGGAACCAACAGGCGCTGTGGTGAACCAGCCTGGCTCTTGTGCGTGGGTTGCATGACCGAGAATTTTTGCGATTGGTGTTAAACCCAATTCTTTGGCTTTGGATTCGCGCATCAATACCAAGGCTGCTGCGCCGTCATTGATGGACGAAGAAGATGCTGCCGTGATCGTGCCGTCTTTTTTGAATGCTGGCTTCAAATTAGGAATCTTGTCGAGCTTAGCTTTCAATGGACCTTCATCTTTATCAATCACGACATCACCACCGCGACCAGGTACCGTCACAGGGGCGATTTCCCAAGAGAATGCGCCGCTGCTCGCTGCGTTTTGTGCGCGTGTTACGGAGGCGATCGCAAATGCGTCTTGTGCTTCACGTGTGAAGCCGTATTTCGCGGAGCAATCTTCTGCAAATGTGCCCATGGAGCGGCCTTTGTCGTAAGCATCTTCCAAACCATCAAGCATCATGTGATCCATGATCGTACCGTGACCGATACGATAACCGCCACGGGCTTTCGGAATGATGTATGGAGCATTCGTCATCGATTCCATACCGCCAGTGACCAACACGTCGTTGCTGCCAGCCAGCAAGGAATCGTAAGCCATCATCGTCGCCTTCATCGCGGAGCCGCACATCTTAGATAAAGTGACCGCACCAGTCGAAAATGGCAAACCCGCAGCCAACAAAGCTTGACGCGCTGGTGCCTGACCTTGGCCTGCCATCAAGCAGTTACCAAACAAAACTTCTTCGACCAATTCTGGCTTAAGGCCTGCACGTTCGACTGCTGCTTTGATCGCCACTGCACCTAATTGGCTCGCAGTCAAAGACGCGAAATCACTTTGAAACGCGCCCATAGGAGTACGAGCTGCGCCGACGATTACGATAGGATCATTCATGGTTTTCTCCAAAATTATTGATAACTACTTTTTAAAATCAGTCAACAAGTCGGCATGGTGTTTCATAAAATACTGTTTGACCTTGGCGTTACCTAATAAGAAGGTACCGAACTGCTCCGGGAATACATCGTATTTCCCTATCGGATACCAAGGCTCGGCTGACATTTCATCTTCTTCATTGCGTGGCAAAGGGATCGTTCTGAAATTGCAATCCACGATGGTTTCGATCTCATCGTAGTCATAGAAAACGACACGTTTGTGACGCGTTACACCGAAGTTTTTGTACAGCATATCGCCGGGGAAAATATTCGCGCCGACCAATTCTTTGATCGCATTGCCGTATTCGACTATCGCATGTTCCAGCGCAGCGTCATCGCCCTTTTGCTCTGACTCTGTGAGCCAGATATTCAATGGCGTCATGCGACGTTCGATATACAGATGCTTAATAATGACTTCATCATCGTTTACTTCCAAGATCGACGGTGCATAGCGACGAATTTCTGCCAACAGATCCTCAGAGAAACGCGCGCGTGGAAAGGCTACGTCAGAATATTCCAAAGTATCCGCCAAGCGACCAACGCGATCATGATTTTTAACCAGCTGATACTTCTCTTTGATCAAGGCCTTAGTGGTTTCCTTCGGTGGCGGGAAGCTATCTTTGATTAACTTGAAAACATATGGGAAGGATGGCAATGCGAACACCAACATCACGAGCCCGCGAATACCTGGTGCGGCTTCGATGATGTCGGATGAATATTTGAGGTGATGTAAGAAATCACGATAGAACAAATTTTTACCGTGCTTTTGCAAACCCAACATGGTGTAAATCTCACTGCGCGGCTTGCGCGGCAAAATGCTGCGTATGAATTGCACATAGGCCGATGGCACATCCATATCGACCATAAAGTAAGCGCGCGTGAACGAAAACAAGACGGTGATGTGCATGTTATCAAAGAGCACCGTATACAAAATCAATTCACGATTTTTATTGTGAATGATGGGAATGACGAAGGGCATTTCTTGATTGCCATTGATACTCTTGCCGATGATATAGGCAGCTTTATTGCGGAAGAAAAGACTCGCTAAAACTTGGAACTGATGATTCGGTTCAAAACGCATATCACCAAATTGTTCTAACAGACGCGCTTCCACTTTCGCCAGATCATCATCAAGATGCGCGAACGGTGTTTGTAGCTGGAAGTTGGTGACGATGCGTTTCAGGCTGAAGCTCAAGCCATCGGCAGCGGGATAGTAAACGCGATAGGTGGCTGGTGTATCGTCACGTTCGATATAGTCAGTCGCCGTCGCTGGTCGTACAAAGATGAAATCGTGATGGAAGTAAGTGCGGTGCAAAAGTTTGGTGCAGACGGTG
>CAYXJI010000473.1:0-2610 GCA_964465175.1 uncultured Burkholderiaceae bacterium
GTAGCCAATGGCTATAAAGTCGGATATAGAAATGCAACCTAGTTCTGTTTTTTATGAAAAGACCTTGGCAACCGGGGAGTGTTCATATAGAAAATCTCGGATAAATAAATCAAACTAGATGATAAGTGCTTTGGTGGCTTTTTAAAATGATGATTGGTTTGCTAGGTATGTACTTGCAGAGTAGAAAATGCATTAATTGATGCGGGTAAATATTGATATATCAATCAGAAGCGTTCCGTGAAAACGACTTTGGATTTTATTTTTAATGGATTTGTGCAGTAGAACGGCGCGCTAGGCTAGTCGAATTGACGCAAAACAACATATACTCAATCTTTATCGCTTTGTTCCACTTTGCAGATTTTTTTGGAACAATATGAACGGACAAACTACGATGACTGAAAAAAAACAAGTTGAGCCTCACACACAAAATACCACTGGCGATGATGGAAGTCCTAAATTTGGACGCCTACTTATTGTGCTGCTAATGGCGGTCGCGTTGATCGTTGCGATTACTTTTGCAACTGAGGCTTATCACGGTGTTTAATAGGATGGTTTGGTAGTCGGTAAAACGCGCAACCAACATCGAAATTTTTATTGTGCATAGATTCGGTATTTGAGATTGATATGCATCGTACGCTTACAAACATTTACTTTGTGCTACTCGTTGAATTGAACAATGGACCCTATTCCACTCACACCCGTTGCGGCCGATAAATCGCAAAAGCCTAGCGGCGGACTCTCTGCTAGTGCTGGCATTGTTGGAGCTAATGCCAATGTTGCAGCCAGCGCTAGCACACCTACAAAATCCGCAGGCAAGAAAGCAGAGTCTACAAGTGCGACGCGCTTACTTATTTTGCAGAATATGGTGCCGCTGGCGACGAATTTGGTTGCTTCACAATTGGAGGCTTTTTCGACTCGTTTGGCCGACGCCTTGTATAAGTTGTCAGACCAAGCAGTACGACCCGATGAAGCGAAGTTGAGTTTTGAAGCGCATCAATTAGTTAAGCGCAATAGCACGGCTTTTTATCGCTTGGTTGCGGGGCAAATTAATGCTGCCCTAAGCAAAGAAGTGAGTGTGTTCAACACGAGAAAGCGGGTTAAAGCAGACAATCCTTTTTTGGACACGACGGCGCAGACCTACGAAGAGATGGAAAGCAAGATTTTGCTACGCAATGCCAGCCAGTCTTTGGAAGTGTTGAATGCTGAATCACTGGTGATGCTCAACAGTTTAATCGGGCGCATTTTAAATCGCATGCCGATTGATATCTCACAAAATCCCTTTCGCCCAGAAATTTTTATTGGCGCCGTACATAAAGCATGGATGGAGCTTGATCCCAATCCGGCCTCGCATTTGCTTGTGCTGCGCTTATTACAGCCAGCTATTTTTATACAACTCACGCCGATTTTAGATGAGATCAATCAAGAGCTGATGGCGCGAGGCATACATCCGAGTATTGATGATCATTTTGACGGTTCGAATGGGATTGCTGCTTATCTGCCTTCGCAGAGCTTGTTTAGCCTTGATCCTTATTTGCAAGATAAATTAAAACGAGTGTTTTCGGGGCAGCTAGAATTAGCCTCTGCTGATGGTTTAGATGGCTTGGCTTCTGGCAGCGATACCTTGCTCAATCAACTTCATTTAGATGACGAAGAGAGGCCCTTAGACAAAGCGACTGTCGATCAGCAATTTTTTGCCAATCTCGCCAGCATGCAAAAAGATTTTGCGCAAAACCATGCGGACGGTCCTCGATTTGAGTCACGTTTGCGGCGTGTTTTGCATGCACCTTCGGCGGATAGTTTAAGTTTGGTTCAGCGTAATACGGTCGAATTGTTGGCGCGCGTGTTTGACTTTATTTTCGCCGATCCGAGTTTGCGTGATGATATTAAATCGATGATCTCGCAACTGCAGATACCGATTTTGCGCGTTGCACTACAAGATGCTGATTTTTTCTTTAGAGAGTCCCACCCTGCACGCACCTTAATGGACATATTGGGTAGTTCCGGCATTATTATTGATGGCGAGTCAAGTAAAAACGATCCCTTGTTAGGTCTGATTAGCGACGTGATCGATAGAGTGCAGTTGGAATATGATGAGCAAATTGATCTGTTCTCCGACGTGGTGTCGGATTTAGAAAGTTATTTAAAAGACGAAGAAATCAAGGCGCAAGAAGTCATCAGCCAACCTGTACAAACGGCATTAAGTGAAGAGAAGATGCGCGTCGCACGCGAGTTTGCCGAGCATGATGTGGCGATCCGTGTCGAGACTGGTGAGGTCGCTGGCTTTTTGGAAGTTTTCTTGCTGGAGCAGTGGATACGGATTTTGACGATTGCCCATAGCGTGAAAGATGAAAAACCGCACGCTTTGGAAAACGCGCTGAAGACCATGGATGATTTGATCTGGAGTCTAAAGCCTAAAAATAGTGCCGAAGAACGCAAGGAATTGATCGCCAAATTGCCTGCCATGCTCACTTTGCTGAATGCTTGGTTAAACGCGATTCGTTGGGATGAGCCAGATCGTGTTTTGTTTTTCTCCAAACTGGCTGAGCGTCATGCCGCGATGGCACGCGCTCCTTTGGAATTGTCGCCGCGCCGCCAATTAGAAATTGCCGT
>CAYXJI010000474.1:0-2601 GCA_964465175.1 uncultured Burkholderiaceae bacterium
TCGGTTGCGCGAGGCGGATGGCGCCCATCCATTGGCTGCCTAGGGCTGCCGTGACCTCTGGACGGAATAGCGAGCTATTCGCTGAGTTCACATTGGATTGTGCTGTGCTGTCATTATTGCGTGCCATTTTAATTTCTTAACAAGAATTTATTGTTAATAATTAAAACATAAAATAATCACCACAACAATATTTTTTAAAAAAATTTTATTAAAATACAACATACGCCAGTAAATGCCTCAATCTTATAAAGCGCATCCTGCTAGCGAGCACTTCGTCTAATTCGGCAGGATTGAAATTGAGCAAAACCCTACGTCCACTCGCGTGGATCAACCTGATAAAAACTTTGTAGTTGTGTGTAGAGTGCTGGGTGATAGTGGGCTAGCGCCTCACTCTTTTTGAAAAAAGCTTCGGTACAGACGGCAAAAAATTCAGCCGGATTGGTTGCACCATAGGTATCGATGATGGTGTCTTCTTGGTGTTGAATCGCATGCTGCAAGGCTGTAAATTCTGTTGCCATCACCTGCGACCAATGCTGGTAGGCTGCTGCCGTTTTTAAGACGGGCGCGCCGTTTGTGCTGCCCGTTTCACTGTCTAATTGGTGCGCAAATTCATGAAGGGTGACGTCTTGCCCTAGTGCCTCAGTCTCAGGGTTTCGCGCCACCTGATCCCACGCTAAGATCACACGACCATCGCTCCAAGATTCGCCACTTAAGCCCTGATTTGTATGCGTCACAACACCGCCGACTGCCGTTTGTTGACGGGGTGCGACGAAGGGATGCGGATACACCAAGATGTGCGTCAGTTTAGGAAAAACCTCGGTTTCACGATTCAGTAAGAGTAAACAAGCTTTCCCCGCAATGGTGACCTTTACCTCATCCGTCATCGCCAAATCATCGCAAGCGACGAAGGTTTTTTCATGGAGGAATTGCTTGATTCTGCGCTTTAATTGCAACTGCAAATCGGTCGGCATTTTGCTGTAGCCTGGCAGATTCTTCCTGAGTATTTTGGAGTAATTGGAAGGAAAGGCCTTACGCAAAATATATCGCAACCGTAGACGGGGCAATACGATAAAGACCAAAATCAATAGCACCACTAGCACAGCGAGAAAGTCCATCATTTTCCTTAGTTAGACTTCGTTGAAGGCAATCATTTAATGAGAGCTAGATGGGCATCGGTAGGGAGAACTCAATAGTTAATCGCATTCGCCAAGCTTAATTTAGAGCTTCCTAGCCTACTGCACTGAGCAACATTCCGTGTTAGCTGCGATAATAGACGGGCTGATAGCGACGCATACAAAATTCACAATGAGTGTGCACGGATATTTAAGCAAAAATTTTTCTTCACTCTTCCTGATTGTCTCCCTATGCGCAAAGGCATACTGTACGCTGCGGCGTGCTATTCAGCTTGGGGTTTATTCCCGCTGTATTTCAAAGCATTACATGCAATCCCCGCTGTAGAAATTTTGCTACATCGTATGGTGTGGGCGCTGGTTTTCTTACTGTTGGTGCTCGCTTGGCGCAAACAATGGCAATGGCTGCCGCAGTTGATGCGTCAGCCTAAATTATTGGCAGGCTTTGCCGCGAGCGCCCTACTACTGGCTGTGAATTGGTTTCTGTATATTTGGTCTATCAACAACGACAGACTCATCGATGCCAGTCTTGGCTATTTCATGACGCCGCTAGTCAATGTGTTCCTCGGTTTTATCTTACTCAAAGAGCGCCTCACGCGTGTTCAGTGGGTCGCTGTTGCCTGCGCTGCATTGGGTGTCATTTGGCTGAGCTTACAAACCGGACATCCACCTTGGATTGCATTGATACTCGCCACCACGTTTGGTATGTATGGTTTACTTAGAAAAACAGCGGCCTTGGGCGCTTTAGAAGGATTGTCACTGGAGACCATGTTACTGTTTCCTTTTGCCCTCGCCTATTTACTTTATCTTGCTACCAATGGACAAAGCCAGTTTATCGCTGCTTCTACGCAAACCCAGTTACTTTTACTCGCTGCAGGCCCTATCACCGCCCTGCCTTTATTGATGTTTGCGGCAGCTGCGCGTCGCATTCCTATGGCGACTTTAGGCTTGATGCAATACATCTCACCGAGTCTGCAGTTACTTATTGGCGTATGGCTTTACCATGAACAATTTAGTCATGAGCGCATGCTTGGTTTTGTCGGCATTTGGACGGGTCTTGCGCTGTATTCTCTCGACGGATTACGCATCAGCTTTGCGCAAAAGCAAGCGGAGAATAAAGCCAGCTAAGCTCCGCAAAAATTATCTTTTTAAATTGCATATATGACTCTCAAATAGGTGTATCGAGCGACTTTATGTGACAGTAGGATGAAATATTATGGATTTGCGTGCGTTCTGCACAAAATAGGGCAAATTTTTTGACATCTGCATCCGCATTTCTGCGAAAATTCGCATCTTTATTTTTTCGGCGCGCAAGCGGTTTAACACACTGGCCCAGGCGTCTCCCGTAACAGGCTTTTTGGAGACCTAAATGAAATTCCGCTTCCCCATCGTCATCATTGACGAAGATTTCCGTTCTGAAAACACGTCTGGTCTTGGTATTCGTGCGCTCGCCGATGCCATGGAAAAAGAA
>CAYXJI010000475.1:0-2587 GCA_964465175.1 uncultured Burkholderiaceae bacterium
CGATGAGTCAATGATCAACTATCTGCTGTGTCGTGGAGCAAACATCGAAGCGCGCGGTGAAATGGACGAAACCCCCTTGATTGAAGCATCGTTTTTCGGGCAGGAGGCAGCGCTTATCTGCCTATTGGAACATGGTGCTGATCGCTCAGCTAAGAACGCCTTTGGTTGCGATGCACTTACGGTTGCGAAAGAGCGAGGGCATACAAGTATTGTCGGCATTTTGTCGAGGCTGTGATGAGGTTTCAATGCTGGCGTTCAAAGCTTGAATACTCGTTGAACGACTAATAGCGCGCCATCATAGAAGCAATTGCCGCCATCAACACCAGGCCAACCAGGTCGATTCCTAACATGCACTTGATTGAAGGCGGTATCCGTATGCTCGTACTTGGATTGGCCTCATGTTCGCGGGCGAGGCGTCGTAACGTAAATTTACTGACGATGATTAGACTGGTGGTGAAGGCGAGGAGAGTCATTTTGATCCAGAAGCTAGTTTGTTCTAGGCGGAATAGATTTGCTGGATAATCCTTGCATAGCATCAGTATCCCTGTGATCACCATGAGCGTAGCAGCCAGCCCAGAAACACGATCAGCAGTCAAGATTTTTCTCAGTCGCCCATGATCGCAGTGCTGCGCATGGAGTTTCACATTCTTATAAGCACTGGCGGTAAACAAGAATAGTAAGGAAATGAGATGGAGTGTTTTAATGAGCGTAAAAGTCATGATGTAGGGCGTCTAACAATGTAAAGATAATGTGAAATTGGTCTCGTACTTACACTGTAAGTGTAGCACGCTTGCCAGTAAATTTTCTTACCCAACACAACAGAGAAAGTCCATCAATGAAAGCGATACTATGTCGGCAATATGGCGCGCCTTCGCTCTTGCGATTAGAAGACAGGGCGCAGCCGACGCCTGCTGCGCAAGAGCTCTTGGTGCGAGTCGTTGCCAGCACGGTGAATCGTACTGATTGCGCGATCCTGAGCGCACGACCTTTTATCATGCGATTTTTTACGGGGCTGATAAGACCCAAGAAAGCCATTTTAGGGACTGAATTTTCGGGTGAAGTGCTCGCTCTCGGTGCGGGCGTTCGCGAATTTGCCTGTGGTGATCGCGTATTTGGTTTTAACGATCTAGGACTTTGTGCTCACGCCCAATACCTAGTCATCAACGAGAATCAAGCGATAGGCAAGCTGCCAGATCATCTATCCATGCAGCAGGCGGCGGCCAGTATCGAGGGGGCGCATTATGCCTATAACTACATGAATAAACTCAGTATTCGAGCAGGAGACAAAATCGCCATCAATGGCGCAGGCGGCGCGATAGGATCAGCGCTATTGCAATTTTGTGTGGAGCTAGGCGCTGAAGTCACCGCCATCAGCGAGGCGCGCCATCACGAACTCTTGTGCGATCTCGGCGCCGCGCATTTTATCGACTACCGCAAGACCGACTTTAGCCAAGCCCAGCGCCAATATGATTTTGTGTTTGACGTGGTAGGAACGCATTCGTTTCAGCGCTGTAAATCCGTACTAAAAGCACAGGGTATTTACATGTCTTCCGAGCTAGGTCGTTTTGCACAAAACGTGTTCCTACCGTTGCTAACGCGTTTTTCACGCGGTCAAAAAGTTATCTTTCCCATGCCGGGTTCTATTAAAACCAGTCTCAATTTTATTTTGGAACGCTTGGAGAATAAAAACTTTGTTCCCGTGCTCGATCGTAGTTTCCCCTTGGAACAAATCCTTGCTGCTTACGAGTACGTTGCTAGTGGCGTGAAGACGGGGAATGTCGTCATCGAGATCGGCTAGGGGTTTTTGGGGTCTTTGTTAGACGAAAAATATAAGGCAAGTCGGCAAGTTTGGAAAACGATTTGCACTTATTATCGGCGTCTTTTCGAAACAGTTTGCATCACTGGAGTTAAGCAAATCAAGGCGATGAAGGTCATCTTTTCAGGAAGGCCGGCTTAGCGCTTGCGTTGACACGGAGCTTGGATGCAAGCTAGATTCGTCACAATGCACGTTTTGTCGATTCGCTTCAAGACAATAAAAACTCATTTCGATGGAATCGGTGGCGAAAACTGCAAAGCACCCGCAATACGATTCCATGCATTGATCGCGCCCACTGCGGTGGTTAGAAAGGCGATTTCTGATGGGGAAAATTCAGCTTCGACCTGAGCGTATAGTGCATCTGAGATGTGCTGTTGCGCCATGGAGGTGAGTGCCTCGGTCCATGCCAATGCGGTGCACTCTCTGGGTGAGAAAATGCCTGCGTCGCGCCATGTTGCGACGAGGTCGATTTTGGCCTGCGCTAGTCCGAGTTTGCGTGCGAGATTTAAATGGTACTGGAGGCAAAACGCGCAGCCGTTGATCTGCGATGCGCGCAACTTCAGTAGTTCTGTAAGTTGCTTGTCTAAGCCGGAATCGTCCACTGCTTTGCCCAGCATTGCTAGCGCGGCGACCACACTGGGCGCGGCATGTTCAAAAGCGAGCCAGTCGCTGCGGCGGTTTATTTTTGCTGTCATATCGAACTCTACTTATTTAATCCAAATTTTCCATTAGGCGCACCTGAGGTGCTACTTGCGTGCTGACGGCGCATTT
>CAYXJI010000476.1:0-2581 GCA_964465175.1 uncultured Burkholderiaceae bacterium
GGATTGATGGTTTTCATCGCTCTGTTCGATGAATGATCCTAGGAATGACTTTACCACTTTGCGTTCGCATCGCGTTTATTTTTATTTCAAAAGTGATTTATTTTGATACACCGATTTCTAATTTGCTCAGAACACTTTTTTGAATATCTTCAATACTCTTATCGCTTTGCATTTGCTTTAATACGGCGCTCAGTTTGGGTACCAGATCCTGGTGTTTCTTATGCAGATAATGGAAGACCGCAAAACTAGCGAGTGCAGGCTTTAAGACCCTTACATCGGTCATATTTAATTCTTTCAGTACTGCCAGGCCGGAAGCGCGGTTGGCAATCACAACATCGCTGCGCCCCAGACTCATTTTTAAAAAAGCTTGGCGCATGGTCGCTGCTGGTTCAACGCGCATACCTTTGGTGTTTTGTTCGATTATTTTAATCCCTTTGACATAGCCAATCACAAATGGGCTTAGGCTCTCCCAGCCATGGACATTGAAATCGGTGGCTAGTGTAAAAATAACGATTTCATAGGTTTGCAAAGGAATTGGGACAATGACTAAATTGGGATAATCTCTCTCCATCCCGATTTTTCGATACAGCTCACCATCGGTCTCTCCATTATTGGCACTGTACAAGGATCGCTCGCCGGGAAATTTTTTCACTGCCAAGGTGATTCCTAGGCGCAGGTAGGCGAGGTTTAAAATCTGCTCTGCAATTTCCGCAGCGGGATCATTTTCAAGTAGTGTAGAAATCTGTATCCGACTAAGGGCGCTAGCTGAGTTCTGGTGAGTTGAGGTAAATGCCGACGCAGATGACAGGCTAGAAAGTAAAGTCAGAAAAAGCCATGTTCTGCGTTGCATAGTTCACCTCACATAGACGAGCGGCTTTCTGATCGAGAAGGAAAGCATGCTGTTCAGGATAGAACGATAAAGATGATCTGGGAAGAAGAATATGCGAGAACGTTTTGTGTCGCTGTCGGCACTAAGCCAATAAGTGTCCGCCTAGTCCCTACCAAATTCGCCAAAAAGCAAACGCCAAGAGCGCAAAGAATGCCGCCACAATATCGTCAAACATGACACCAAATCCACCTTTGAATTGGCGATCAAAGTAGCCTATTGGTGGTGGTTTGACCATGTCAAAAAAACGAAACGCGATAAAGGCCCAGAATTGGGTAATCAATGGCGCTGGTGTGATGAATAATAAGACTAACCAAAATGCAATAATTTCATCCCATACCATGCTGCCGTGGTCAGCGACACCCAAATTTTTCCCCGTAACAGCGCATGCCCACACGCCTATGATGTAGCCGAGCAGAATAATAAGGCCCCAAGCCATAGGCGTGAAGATACTAGGCCAGCGTAAACTCAAGACGGCAAAACTCAGCCACGCGAATAAGGTGCCGGCAGTTCCTGGCATGATAGGCGAAAGTCCACTACCAAAACCCTGAGCCAGAAAATGTGCCGGATGTGCCAGCATGAAACTAGGTCCAGGTTTCAAGATAACGGGAGAGGTTGATTCCATAGGAGTTGACGACTTTAAGAGCTAGTGAAATGATCAAATGATTTTAAATCTAATACGATGGCTGCACCGCTTTCATCGATGAGACGCAAACCGAGGGCCTGTTCGATTCGACCGACACGGGTGAGCTCGGTTTGGCTCGCGACGCCAGCCGCTAACACCGCGGCTCGCTGGCTTATGGGCGCGGTGAAGCATAACTCATAATCATCGCCACCGGCCAGCGTGAATTCTCTACGCAAGGCCTGGTTTTCCAAGCCTAATACGGGCCCTGCAGGCAAACGATCGACATGCAAACACGCACCGACTTGTGACGCATTCAAGATATGACCCAAGTCGCCGATCAATCCATCAGAAATATCGAGTGCGGCATGGGCGATTCCTCTGAGTGCAATGCCGAGTGCGATGCGCGGCGTAGGCCGATGCATGCGGATGGCGGCTTGTTGATGCGCAACTGCGCTTAAGGAAACTTCATTGTTGTAGGCCGCTAGTGCTAAACGGGCATCACCGAGATTGCCTGATATCCAAATATCATCCCCGACTTGTGCCGCATCGCGCCGCAATGCAGACGCGGGCGGTAGCTCGCCAAAAATCGTGATGCAAATCGTCAGTGGACCTTTGGTGGTGTCGCCACCAATTAAACGACAGTCATGCTCACGTGCCAAATTCAAAAGACCAGCTGAAAATGCAGAGAGCCACGCGCGATTTGCTTCTGGTAAGGATAAGGCCAATGTGAACGCCAGCGGTTTCGCAGCCATCGCCGCCAGATCCGACAAATTGACGGCCAAACATTTATGTCCGAGCATGGTGGGATCGGCATCGGGGAAAAAATGTCGACCCGACACCAACATGTCGCTGGAGATCGCCATTTGCCTATCGGGATGGGGCTGCAGTAAGGCACAGTCGTCGCCTATCCCTAAGGGGAAACGTGGGTTTTCAGGGTAATCCTGCACGAAATATTGTTTAATTAGATCGAATTCTGAGAGCATAGGGCATTGTGGGCGATCTGTACTTCGCCAAAATTTAAAAACAGGCTGACGTCGGGTTTGATTTGCACACGATAAGCGCCTTTGGCT
>CAYXJI010000477.1:0-2564 GCA_964465175.1 uncultured Burkholderiaceae bacterium
GGCCGAATAATGAATCTTCGTTTGCGTCGCCACGTTAAACACGCGTGTCACCGAGTTGCACAAACCGGTCAATAAATCCTCGGTACCATACACCACATTTTTTTCGACGTTAGTCATTGCCAACTCCCTCAAATTCTTACTAAACCAGCTTTAAAATTTTATTCATAGGGCTTACGCAAAATTGTCCCAGCTAGGCGTGCCGACGAAGACAGTGCTCGAGCACCTTAGTTAGCTAAGGTCGGCGCCAACGACGCTGGGGCGGTTTTGCATAAGTCCTCAGTCATCCGCATACAAAGTGCACGAGTTCAATACACATGATAGCAGCCGCATCAGAGATTGTCGTCACCACAAGCCACACAATGCCGACCAAACACCTACAAAGACAGCAATGCCCGCCAGACTAGTTCACTAGAAATGGCAAAAACAACAAGATACACAGAGATGCGCCGCAAAAAGTAGGCACAAAGGCACAAGCCAAGAGAATGCATAAAGAATATGCCCTTGCGCTTTTGCCGTCCAGCAATTTCATGATTACTGTGGGATTTGTGGTGTGGGTGAGCCTTTACGACGAGGCTTTTGTTGGCCTAGCTCGTGGCCATGATCGTCCGGGCGTGGATGGAGCCGCTGTTTTTTGAGATGTTGACAGTGTGGCAAAGGCGACTATTTATCTACTTCTTTGTTCTTTACTTTCATCTTGGCTACTTGCTTAACACCAGACTCCGGCGTGGGTAATTCTTCTGGCATCGCTCCACCCAATTCGGCGATGGTTTGGCGGACTTTTGTGTCAACCTCAAAATGCGTTTGGTTGGCTTTTTGTTTGCCGCTGACTCATTGCTACCCATGTGATCCAAAATTTCTGGCTCCTCCTCAAATCTTTGCGTGCATGAATGTCTTTGGCGCCCAAGCCACCATACAAACCGCGATAGCCGTGATCTTGAAATATGGCGTAATCAATTGGCGTCGCAGCACCAGCGTCAAAAAGGTCAGCATCGATTAAACGTTATCAATGCTGACCCTTTTACTAGACCCTTTTACTACTTTTACTAATCGGCATAATAACCATGCTTACTGAATTAATCATTTACCCACGAAAACCTCAGTCAATATTCCGTCAATGCACATTGGCTTATTCATTAAGCAATTAACACGCCGTACAAGAACTGTTACCTCAGGAAATAGTGAAAAAATATTCTTTTGCAGCACTTGCCGTCTAGTTGTTTTGCACATAGTGTGCAGTTTGTGGCTCATGAAGTGAGACTGTTTTAATAAGATTTAGTATTAACTGCACAAAAAAATAATAAAGGCTGCAACTGCAGCCTTTCATCCATCTGACTCTCGTCGGCAAGATTTTCTCAAATTGCCAAGGCGACACGTCCTAGCTTTCAACTTCATGACAGCAGATACCAATCTTGTTTCCATCCAGATCGCGGAAATAGGCACCATAATAATTGGGGTGGTAATGCGGCCGTAGACCAGGAGCACCTTCGCAAGTCGCACCGAGTGCAATGGCTTTTGCATAAGTCGCGTCTACTATTGCACGACTTTTCGCCAACAATGCCAGCATCTGACCATTACCAACACTCATGGGCTCGCCGTTATAAGGTTTTCCAATGCCCACAATCGGTCTAGCCGTGCCTTTCTCAACCCAGCCCGACCAGGACTTTTCAGGAAAACAAAACTTCAAAACATAGCCCAGCTCATCCATGATCGCGGAATAAAAATCATGAGCACGCGCGTGTTCGGTAATTCCTATGAAGACATGTGAAATCAATTGTTACCTCTTTCAATTTGATCGATACTATTTCGGTTAATAAACTTCCAGCGCCGTCTTGGCAGTCAGAGGCCCGCTCTTGACCGCATTACACAATTTGCTATTTACCACCCGCGATATCCAAAAATGCACCTGTCATGTAAGACGACGCATCGCTCGCTAAAAAACAAATGGCCTCTGCAACTTCCTTAGGATAGCCGCCACGTCCTAAGGGA
Organism: uncultured Burkholderiaceae bacterium; assembly: GCA_964465175.1. Classification (GTDB taxonomy): domain Bacteria; phylum Pseudomonadota; class Gammaproteobacteria; order Burkholderiales; family Burkholderiaceae_D; genus Undibacterium. The sequence goes on from CAYXJI010000477.1 coordinate 1,987, forward strand.
ATTCCTGCGCTCAAGCGATCAACACGCAGCGGGTCACCTCCAGCAGCGTGGATGTCGGTATGGATAAATCCGGGACGTACGCAATTTACCCGTATTCCCTGTGACGCAAGCTCCAAGGACAAGCCTTTGGTCAGCGAATCGATCGCGCCTTTCGATGCGGCGTAATCGACGTATTCGTTAGGCGAGCCAAGTCGAGCTGCTGCCGAGGAGACGTTCACGATCGCACCGCCTTTGCCATGTAGCTGCGTCGACATGCGTTGGATCGCATACTTACTGCACAAGAATGCGCTCAGTACATTGGTCTGCAACACGCGAAGAATTCTCTCCGCATCCATATCAACGACGCTGGATTGCGGCAACAAGATACCCACGTTATTGACCAAAACGTCGATCGTTCCTAACTCTTTATCCAGCCTTAGAAACATCTGCTCGACTTCGTTCTGCCGTGACACATCCGCCTTTAACAATACGGCGCGCCCACCGAGCTTTACGACCTCGTCTAGCAATTGCTGTGCAGCGCTGTCACTACTTAGATAGTTGATACCGACTGCATAGCCGTCACGTGCAAGTGCCAAAAC
>CAYXJI010000478.1:0-2564 GCA_964465175.1 uncultured Burkholderiaceae bacterium
TGAATTAATGCGTCATGGCGAATCCACTTGGAACCTCGATAATCGTTTTACTGGCTGGACCGATGTTGATCTGACGGAAAAAGGCGTGGCCGAAGCGCGTCAAGCGGGCAAATTATTAAAAGAAGCGGGTTTTACTTTTGACTTAGCCTACACCTCCGTCTTAAAACGTGCGATTCGTACGCTGTGGGGCACCTTGGATGAGATGGACTTGATGTGGTTGCCAGTGCAACATGATTGGCGCTTGAATGAGCGTCACTATGGCGCACTGCAAGGTTTGAACAAGGCCGAAACCGCCGCTAAATATGGCGATGAACAAGTCTTGGTATGGCGCCGTAGTTACGATACGCCACCGAATCCTTTGGATGAAAACGATGAACGTACTTCGTTCCTTGATCCGCGGTATGCAGGTTTGCAACGCGAACAGATTCCTTTGACCGAATGTTTAAAAGACACGGTGGCACGCGTAGTGCCTGCATGGGACGACTCGATTGCGCCGGCCATCCGCGCTGGCAAACGTATTATCGTTTCCGCGCATGGCAATAGTTTGCGTGCTTTGATCAAGATGCTCGATGGCATCAGCGATGACGCCATCGTGAACTTGAATATTCCTAACGGCCAGCCTTTGGTCTATGAACTCGATGCAGACTTGAAACCGATTAAGAGCTATTACCTCGGCGATCAAGACGCGATTGCAGCCGCATTGGCGGCGGTGGCGAGTCAAGGAAAGTCGAAGTAATCCGCATGCGGCTTTCTTTCATGCTTCAGGCTCCAGGCACGGGCAGATCGAATTTACGCCAAGGCGTGACAGCGATTTGCCTCGCCTGTAGTTTAGTGAGTTTGCTGGGACTTTGGCCTGATTTGGCGCATGCGCAAAGCAATCGTGCCAAAGAAAAAAAACAGGCCGAAGCCACGCGCCTTGAGTTGCAACAAAAACTCAAGGCCTTAAAAAAAGATATCAGCAAAACCGAGTCGGCCAAAGAAAAAGCCAGTGACGCGCTGGAAGATTCTGAACAAGCCATTTCCGAAGCAAATCGTTCTATTCGTGATCTGCAAATCGAGCAACAGCAAGCGAATGAACGTTTGAGTCAATTGATCGCCGAACAGGCACGTTTGAGCGCGCAAGTCGAACAACAGAAAAAACAATTATCTGATTTTTTACGTCGTCAATACATGCATGGTGACAGCGATAGAATGAAATTATTGTTGTCGGGCGATAATCCGAATCGCATTAACCGCGAATTGCATTACATGAGTTATGTGTCGCAGACGCAGGCCAAGTTGATTGCCGCTTTGCGCACGAGTTTGGATGAAATCGAAAAAAATAAACTGGCAGCACAAGAAACCAAAGAAGAATTAGATGAAATCGCGCAAGAAGAGCGCGATCATAAAAAAGGTCTGGAAAAAGAAAAAAAACGCCATACGGTTTTGCTGACCGAGTTAGCGAGCAAATTACACGCACAAAAGAAAGAAGCCGAAAATTTACAAAAAGATGAGCAACGCCTGAGCAGTTTGGTGTCTCGCTTGAACAAGTTAATGGAAGAGCAAGCGAAGGCAGAACAAGCCCGTCTCGCTTTGCAAGAACAACAGCGTAAAGAACGATTGGCGCAAGAAAAAGCGCAACGCGACAAGAAGCAAATGGCGGGTCAAAATAAACGCACTGGAAAAGTCGTCAATGAAGTCGAACAGACCAAAAATATTCAGGTAGAACAAACGCCTGTGTCTGGCATGTTTGAGGGGCAAGCGTTTAGTCGTTTAAAAGGGCAATTACATTTGCCCGTGAAGGGCGAGTTGATTGCTAAATTTGGTAATAAACGTGGTGACGGGCCGAGTTGGAAAGGTCTTTTCATCAAGGCCAGCGAAGGTGCCGAAATCAAGGCTATCGCAGCCGGTAAAGTGGTCTTCGCGGAATGGCTGCGCGGCTTTGGCAACATGATTATTCTTGATCATGGTGGTCAATATTTAAGTCTTTATAGTAATACGCAAGCCGTGCTCAAACATGTGGGCGATCTAGTGAAGGCGGGTGACACTATCGCCAATGCAGGCAATAGCGGCGGGAATGAAGAAACCGGACTATACTTTGAAATGCGTTACAAAGGTCAGGTGTTTGATCCGCTGGGCTGGGTACGTAAGTAAATTCAAATGAACTTGAGCAGGCGCTGAATTGGAATTATGGGTAGTAAATTAAAAAATTTTGGTTTGATCAGTTTCGGCGTGGTCGCGGGTGTTGCCGCTTCTTTGCAGTATTCTGCCCTTGCGCAAAAAATGGCTGGTAGTCCTTTGCCCCTAGAAAAGCTGAGTGAGTTTTCCGAAGTGTTTGGCATGATCAAATCCGATTATGTTGAACCGGTAGACGATGAAAAACTATTGACCGAAGCGATGAATGGCATGGTCAATTCACTCGATCCCCACTCTGCTTATTTGGATAAAAAAGCCTTCAAAGAATTACGAGAAGGCACTGAAGGTAAGTTTGTTGGTTTAGGTGTGGAAGTCGGGATGGAAGATGGCTATGTCAAAATCGTCTCACCGATAGAAGATTCGCCCGCTTACCGCGCAGGCATACAGCC
>CAYXJI010000479.1:0-2556 GCA_964465175.1 uncultured Burkholderiaceae bacterium
CACAGCATCTCAATCTTTGAATTTTTTAAAGGAAATTGAATGTCAAGTAAATCTGAAAATAATTTCAATTTTTATGATGATCGTGGCAATATTGCTGATCAAGATTAGATAGGAATGAATTATGCTCAATAATGGATCTGTGTGGTGTAGATGGGAGCCTCATATACATGCGCCTGGCACTATCATGAATAATCAATTTACTGGTCTAGGTTCTTAAACATAAGGCTTCAGGCCGACTACCAAATGTGAAGCTAATTTTTCCGAATGTGGAAGTAAGACTAGACGTCGCTACCGCTAAGGGTGGTTTTGTGAATTTGCATCTCTTCGTTAGTCCAAACGACGCAGATCATATTGAACAATTGACTCGTCTAATTCAAAGGCTGCAGTTTAGTGCAATGGGCGACACATTTAATTGTACACGGGAAGATCTCATCCGCCTTGGTAAACGCGTCGATCAAACTATAGTGAGCGACGATGCCGCGCTTAGTTATGGCGCGAACCAAATTAAGGTCAATTTTCAAAATCTTCGTGAAACCATCAATAATAGCGCTTGGGCAAAAAAGAATATTTTGATCGCGGTGGCAGGCGGTGCTACTGATGGTACATCGGGTGTTCGTGAAGCCGCGGATCACACGATACGACGTGAGATTGAGAGTTTCGCACATGTTATTTTCGCCAGCAGCCAAGCGCAGCGGGATTTTTGGCTTGGTTACAAAAATCTTAGTCCTATAGAAATTAGAAGCACGTATGGCGGATTGAAACCGTGTCTCCACGGTAGTGACGCTCACAAGCTGGAAATAGTAGCTACTCCATTTGGAGATCGTTTTTCATGGATAAAGGGTGGATTGGAATTTGATGCTTTGCGACAAGCCTGCATTGATCCCGCTGGGCGTGCTTATGTTGGCTCAGAACCTCCTGTATTGGGCACACCGTCGCAGGTGATTTCTAGCCTACAAGTTTACAACGCTTCTTGGATGCAGACACCGAACATCCCCTTGAATCCAGGCCTTATTGCTGTGGTTGGTGCTCGTGGATCGGGTAAAACAGCGTTTGCCGATATGATCGCTGCCGGCTGTGATTCAATTCCCGATAAATCGTGGGAGGCATATAAATGGAGTAATCCATCATTCTTAGCAAGAGCACGTCCATTGATAGGAAATGGCCAAGTTAAGGTGAGTTGGCAGGCTGGTGAGCCATGTATTCGATCTTTAAATGGTTCCGATGCAAATAGTGAGATGAGGTACCCGCGGGTGCGGTACTTATCACAGCAATTTGTAGAGGATCTGTGTTCGGCAAATGGAATGACAGACGGATTACTTCGTGAAATTGAACGAGTAATTTTTGAAGCGCATTCAGAAGATGATCGTAATGGAGCGTTAGATTTTGAGGAGCTGCTTGAAGGAAGGGCATCTTTACATCGCCAAGCACGAATTCGCGAAGCTGAGGCAGTGAAACAAATTTCTGAACGCGTCAGCTTAGAGATTGAGAAAAAAAAGCAGGTAGCTGGATACGTCGCGCAGATCGCTCAAAAAAAGCAATTAGTGGCCGCATATACTGCTGACCGAGCGAAGCTGGTGTCTGCTGGAAGTAAAGTGAGAGCAGATCGTCATACACAAATTTCTATTTTTGCAAGCCAGGTAAATTCAAAATTGCGCGAATTGAACAATCAAAAACAAGCTTTCTTAGCTCTTCAAGACGAAGTGAAAGATGTAAGAGTGAACTACGCGCCTGAAAGCCTACGACAAACACAGGGGAGACATGCTCACATCGGAATGACGCCAGAAAAGTGGGCTGCTTTTTTGCTCGACTATAAGGGGGACGTAGATGGTGATTTGAAAACTTACTTGGGTTGGGTGCATAACGAAATTATCAAATTGAAAGGGATGCCACCGGTTCCTGGTGATCCTAATGTTCCTCTGATTGCAGATAATACTGATTTGAGTACTTTATCTCTGAGTTTGTTGAACGCAGAAATGTCGCGTCTTGAAAAATTGGTTGGGGCAGATAAGGAAACGCAACGCCAATATTCTGCGCTAACTGGAAAAATTACAGCTGAGACAGCTGCACTGCAAGCACTAGAGGTGAAATTGGTAGATGCAAATGGTGCAAAGGATCGGGCGCTTGAATTGGTCGGGCTAAGGGAGGCAGCTTACGGTAGAGCATTTGACGCAATCGTCAATGAGCAAGCGGTGTTGGAAGAATTATATAGTCCGTTGATGGCTCGTTTATCATCGGCATCGGGGACGTTAAAAAAACTATCTTTTTCCGTTGCACGTGTTGCGAACGTAGCGGATTGGGCTCAAAAAGCCGAGGAAGGCTTAATTGATCTCCGCAAAGGTGGAGCATTTAAAGGCAAGGGAACATTACTCGATAAAGCGAATGAAACACTTAAAAAAGCGTGGGAGACTGGAAATTCTGCAGATGCAATATCGGCGATGCGAAAATTCAGGGATCTGTATGAAAAGGAGCTTTTGGAGCATGCGCCCGTTTCTTTTGCCGATCAAATAGAATCTCGTAATTGGCTTAAGCGGTTTGCTCACTGGCTCTTTAGTACTG
>CAYXJI010000480.1:0-2547 GCA_964465175.1 uncultured Burkholderiaceae bacterium
AACCGACTCTGGATCTTTTTCCTGTTCACTGACCGCGAGCGCAACATGTTCTGGCGGCACTGGCAGCCAAGGTTTAAGCGCAGAAAAGCCGGCATAGGCAGCCTCTTTATCCCACGGGAAGGGTGTACGACAGCCGTCACGGCCTTTTGATTCCGGCCAAAAAGTGAGTCCGACGGGGTCTTGCAAATCCTCATAAGCCAACTCGGCTTGCGGCAAGCCGAGTTCGTCGCCCTGATATAAGCAAGGAGTACCCTTCAACACCAATTGCAGTGCCAAAATCATCTTGGCAAAAGCCGGCTTAGCAGCTTGTCCACCCCAGCGTGTCATCACTCGCGCGACATCGTGATTGCCTACCGACCACGAAGCACCGCCCTCTTTCACACGTGCTTCAAAAGCCTCCACTTGACGTCGTATATGCGCTGCAGAATATTCTGCGGTCAGCAGATTAAAGCTATAGGCCATGTGTAATCGTCGCTGACCTTCGGTGTACTGCGCCATCACTTCTAAAGCATCATCGGCTCCAATTTCACCGATAGAAATGGCCTGATATTCATCGAGCAAAACGCGTACTTTTTCTAAGAAAGCTAAATTTTCGGGCCGCGAATTATCGTAAATATGCGCTTGCATTCCGTAAGGGTTGGAAGCTGCCACACTCACAGTGTTTTGTATCGCCGCGACGGGATTATTGCGTAATTCTTGGTCATGAAAATGGTAGATACAAGCATCCATACGAAAACCATCAACCCCACGTTCTAGCCAAAAACGCATATTCATTAGATGTGCCGCTTGCACGTCCGGATGATGAAAATTCATATCCGGCTGGCTGGTCAAAAAATTATGTAGATAATATTGGCAACGACGCGTGTCCCATTGCCAAGCCGAGCCGCCAAAAATAGACAGCCAATTATTAGGTGGCGTACCGTCGGCTTGGGCGTCTGCCCACACATACCAGTTTGCCTTGCGATTATCTTTACTACTGCGACTTTCAATAAACCAAGGATGCACCTCTGCCGTGTGCGATAGAACTTGATCGATCATGATCTTCAAGCCTAGCTCGTGCGCCCGTGCAATCAGCGCATCAAAATCGGACAAAGTGCCAAACAAGGGATCCACGTCACAATAGTCTGCCACGTCATAACCAAAGTCTCTCATCGGCGAGGTAAAAAAGGGCGAAATCCAAACAATATCCACACCGAGCTCGGCGATGTAGCCGAGTTTTTCGGTAATGCCAGGAAGATCGCCGATGCCATCGCCATTACTATCTTTAAAACTGCGGGGGTACACTTGGTAGATGACGGCTTCGCGCCACCAATGAGGATTGTGTAAAGCTGTGTTTTTCATTTTATAGGTAGGCGATTAATTTAAGACAGACCCGAGCGGGTCTTTTTGATGACTCATACGAAGAAGAAGGACAAAAAAAGCCCCTCACTTGCTCTCGCAAGGAGGGAGCTGAAACCCATCATCGAGCTGTTACCCCTCCGATGTGAGCAAGAAACTGGTGACCAAATCTATCGTCAAAATAATCGCTACCTGCATTAGCTTTACAGTTTTACATTATCACTGTATGCGCAAGAAATCAATTCTAAAATTTCATTATTACGATTTTTTACAAATACAGGTATAAAGACTTTCCTCGCGATTTCCAACTCTTACACAGTTTTTTCAAGCATGTCGATGCGTCTTAGCGTATAACCGTCAAAATCTGTCGTGCCGGCAAACACTTCTCTGCACCCAAGACCTGTAAGCTTAAACCGACGTCGGACTCATTCTCGATCACCACAGCATGTGCTTGCACCGCTATCTTCAGCAGAGAACCACGGAAAGTCATACGGAAAGAATAGCCCTGCCACTGCCGAGGCAAAGTCGGATTCAAGTGCAACACACCCTGCTGAACACGCACGCCTCCAAAGCCCTCCACGACCGACATCAAGGTACCGGCCAACCATCATCGGTATCATGGTTATAGTCATCCAGGTCTAAACGTGCGGTGCGCAAATAAAATTGATACGCCAAATCCGCATAACCCAACGATGACGCCAAAATAGAATGGATACACGGCGACAGCGACGATTCATGCACAGTCAAAGGCTCGTAGAAATCAAAATTCTTTTTTAGCGTGGCTTTGTCGTAGTTGGCTTCAAACGTGTAGATGCCCTGCAACACGTCAGCCTGCTTGATGTAGCAAGAACGTAGAATCCTATCCCACGACCAATGTTTATGGATAGGGTATTCGCCTTTAGGAATCGCTGACATCGGCAACAATTCTTTCTCCATAAAAACGTCATGCTGAATAAAAACACCCGTTGGGCCATCCACTGGTAAGACAATTTTAGCCGCCACATCGGCCCAAATCGCGTCTTCGTCTTCATGTCCGTTCAATTCGGTCTTCGCCACAATTTCTGCATAACGCACAGGATCATTTGCTTGGACTTGCGCTAAGGATGCTCGCGTGTAATTCAAAGTCCATTGCGCCAATAAGTTGGTGTACCAATTATTATTGACGTTATTTTCGTACTCGTTAGGACCAGTGACACCTAACATGAGGTA
>CAYXJI010000481.1:0-2512 GCA_964465175.1 uncultured Burkholderiaceae bacterium
GGCACTTGATAATCATTGGGTTTTGATGAGTTGAATATGGTCACTAAATGTATTATTGCTTTTGCCGCTTTCTATCATGTCATTGCGACTGTTGCAGCGATGATGTCGGTGTTTCATTTCTCTCGTGTCATGCGAGGTGACGAAATCAGTCAGCCACTTTGGCGAAAGATTTTCTTGTGGGGTGAAACACATTTGTGGATCTCAGGCGCGCTCTTGATCGTTGCAGGCATCTATCAGAGCAGTCTCTCTGAATATCTAAACAATCCAAAATTATGGACAAAGGTTAGTCTCGTCTTGATATGGGGAATCACATCATTCATGATTCAAAAAACCATGCGAACTGCTTCGGTGGCCCGTCGCAATTTGATGTTTGGCATTTCGACTGGCAGCTTACTGTATGGAAGCTTTTTAGGCGTGGCTAAGCCATTAGCTTACGGTGTTCTACCATTTCCTGTATTTCTAATGGGGTATGTGGCGACCATTGCGTTTTGCACTCTGGCAGTACATCGACTCTTTGCACCAGCTATTTACAGCTCGCCAAGCGGTAAGATCTAAGTCTTTGGATACGTTGCAATGTGCTCTGATAATTCTGTAGAAATATTAAATCGGAGAATGGTTTGGGAAAGGTTTGCGGCGTTGTCTCATCCAAATCTTCGTTTGGCAGATTTGCTCGTAAGTTCGTATCGAGACAGTCTTGCGATCACAATAAAGTAGTCTGTAATTGGCATCCCCCAATTTCTGAAAAATCGTAAGCTAAGTTCGCTATATCGCTAGGGAGTACCACATAAAGTGGCTGTGGCGCGAGCAAGCATTCATTAAGAACCAGCACTTTTGCATCGATTTTGAAAGCAAATTGCGGCTTCAGACATGCCAGCGCCAGTGAAATTATTATCAGTTGCGTAGCTGGCTTCATCAATGATTATTATCACAATCGCTTCTGGGCTTATTCTGCGTTTGATTTTATTGATCTATCACAAGGAAATCACTTGGAGATAAGACAGAACCAGTGGAACATTAAGCTGACTACCAGTTGACGTATTAATACCAAATCTTGGTGATTATCTAGTGAGTAAAAGCTTCTATCTTTCTGATGTTAAAGCAGTATTGGGACGATTCCTTCCTCTACCAACCACGTTGGGGCATAAGGAACGTTTCGTTGTTGCTTCAGGTGCTTTATTGAGTTTGTTATTCGCGACTCTATCCAGCTATTTAATTTGGGGACGATTTGGTTCGATTCCTTTATTGGTAGCGCCAATGGGAGCGACTTCTATACTCATATTTGCCCTACCATCTAGCCCTTTAGCGCAACCTTGGTCGGTTTGTTTTGGCAATTTTATATCCGCTAGTATTGGCGTCGCGTGCGCGGCTTTTCTAGGCCATCATCCAGTGGTGGCCTCGCTTGCTGTTGGGCTTTCGATCTTGGCGATGTTTGCTACGCGTAGCCTACATCCACCAGGCGGAGCAGTCGCACTTTTGGCAGTGCTTGGATGGACACAAATAGAGCGTCTTGAATGGTATTTTGTATTGGAATCCGTTGTGCTGCAGTCGACTTGTTTGGTCATCATTGCGGTAGGTTTCCACCATTTGCGAAAGGTGAATTATCCGCAATCGGCAAGATTAAGCGAGAATTTGCATCGAACAGGCGATCCGCAAATAAGCGCTAGATTAGGTGTTACCAGCGCTGATCTCGATGTTATCTTGGCTAAGCACGGAAAATTACTCGATATTAGTCGAACTGATTTACAAACATTGATTACGAATACCGAGATACAAGTGCAACGTCGGCGACACGGAGTGATTCGGTGTAGTGAAATCATGTCACGCCATGTCGTCACAGTTAAGTTTGAAACGAGGCTAGAAGAGTGTTGGCAATTATTACGAACCCATAAAGTCAAAACACTGCCAGTCATTGACGATCAAAGAAAAGTGATTGGAACAATAAGCCTCATTGATTTCTTAAAAAATGCGGATCTTGATGTTTACCATGATTTTGATCTGCGTTTGCGGCAACTGCTGGAGAATGCGCATCGTTTGACTGGTAGTCAATATGAAGTTGCAGGTCATATCATGAACACTTCAGTCCAGACTAAAGTCGACGATTCCGATATCCTTGAACTGGTGGCGCTTTTTACTGATCTTGGTTTGCATTCTGTTCCGATTTTGAATTCGAGTGGCGAGTTGCAAGGTGTGATTACACAAACGGATTTGATCGCTACTTTGTATCGTATGCAGATTGATAAACCGCTCGATACTTAGACCATTGTTTATGATTGCGATGGTTTTCAATGCTTGGTGTTGACGATCTTCAGATCGGTGGGAGTAATGAATTTCATCTAGGTAGTCGTTGACGACACACTTGTGGTTGGCTAAGTTCGATGTTCAAGATTTTGAACTATGTTTTTGCGGCATTACTAGAAATCTCAAAACATAACTTCATCGTGCATGAAGTAGGCTGCAACTGCCATCCTTTGTTACTGTTGCATCACAAAAAAATCAACAAATCAGTGGTACC
>CAYXJI010000482.1:0-2505 GCA_964465175.1 uncultured Burkholderiaceae bacterium
TTTGTATACAGCCCTTAACACGATTCCAAATCCCGCTCGGATGTAAAGGGCTATTGAGTTTCAAACGCCAGACGAAAAATAGCAGGATCAAGCTAGCCACCATCGCATGCATAGGCCATGATGCCTTCCAAAAACTTAAACGTCCTTCCACCACGGCCAATTGCAGCATGTTTAATACATTCAAATTAATCGCGACAAAAATCAAGGCCACGATCAAATTCGCAGAACGTCCAACGCGCGGATTCACAAAGCCTAAAGGGATGGCCAGCAACATCAATAACAGCCCCATAAACGGCAAGGAAACGCGCCATAACAATTCACCATCACGACTAGGGTTTGGTTCATCCAACAAGGTTTGTAGCGGTAAGGCCTTGGCGGATTTATTATTACTATCGACTGTGTTTTGGGCAGACACCAGCACCGCATATTTTTCAAATTGCATCATTTGAAAATCGCCTTCCGTAGGCAAACCGTCGTAACGTCTGCCCTTGCTCATCACCAAAAACCGGTCACCATGGGCATCAATTTCTATCTTGCCTTCTTTCGCCACAATCACGCTGGAACGGCCATCGTTCATCATGCTAGTAAAAATATTTTGCACTTTGCTCAGATCGCCCGAGACTTCTTCCACAAAAGAAACCCGACCACCACCACGTGATTCTTGAAATTTACCGGGTGCTACTTTTGCGATATCTTCACGTTTTTCGTAACGATTACGCACCTCCATTTTTTGCTCGTTGGCCCATGGCGACACCACCAAGCTCAAAGTCGCCACCACCAGAATGAGAGGAATGCCTACACTCAAGACGGGTTTTATCCATTTCGTCAAACTAAGGCCTGAGGCAAACCACACCACCATTTCCGAGTCTTGATAAGCACGCGTGACCACCAGTAACACCGAAATAAATCCGGTCAGAATTAATAAAATGGGGAAGTAATCGAGCGAATTAAATCCGATCAAGATCAAAACATCGGTCGATGCCACTTTACCGCCGGCAGCTTCGCCTAAAATTCGGATCAGCATAAAGGTAACGGTAATCGTAAACAGCGTCGTAAATACAGCGCCCGCAGTGCTGAGCAATTCTCGTCTGAGCGCACGTTCAAAAATCATAGGGATAGATAGCTTTAAATGGTTGGGTAGTTCGCAAACGCTGGGAAATCGATTTCGGCGCGCTAAGACGGTTATAATAATCGTTTTAGTTAATTCTCCGCGACACTTGAGAATTGAATCGCTGATAAAAGATCAAAATTTTGATCATCAATAAGGAGCAAAACGTGGACTTTAGCATAAAAACACTAGCAGCAAAAAGCACAGCAGATAGTCTGAGCACGGTCAAAACGGGCTGCATCGTGGTCGGCGTATTCGAAAACAAAAAATTATCGACACAAGCAACCCAGTTAAATAAAAAAACAGCGATCGACGCAGCCTTAAAATCTGGCGATATCAGTGGCAAAATCAGCTCCTCCCTGCTCTTGCGCAATCTGACTGATGTCGCTGCCGAACGCGTATTATTAGTGGGTTTGGGCGACGATCCAAGCAAAGTCAGCGAAAAAGCCTACAACACAGCGGTGCAAGTTGCCGCACGTAGTTTAAACGGGCTGGGCGCTAGCGATGTCAGCATCGCCTTGCCTGCTGTCGATGGCCGAGATACTGCATGGACCATACGCCAAGCGGTGATCGCTTTCAACGAAGTTGTATTCCGCACCGACGCACATAAGAGCAAAAAAGATACGATCCCAGCCAATGTCAAAAAAGTAGCATTCATCGTCGCGGCTAACGAAGCGAACACCGCTAAATTAGCTTTAGCACAAAGCATCGCGTTAGTGAATGGCATGGAATTAACGAAAGAGCTAGGCAATATGCCAGCCAATTTCTGCACACCAACGCATTTAGCCAATACCGCCAAGCAAATCGCGGCGGATTTCAAAATGGGCATAGAAGTCTTAGAGCGTAAGCAAATCCAAGCCTTGAAGATGAATAGCTTTTTGTCGGTCTCCGCTGGCACTGATGAACCACCTAAATTCATCGTCTTAAAACACATGGGCGGCAAAGCCAAAGATGCGCCTGTGGTATTGGTAGGCAAAGGTATTACCTTTGATTCCGGTGGTATTTCTTTAAAACCAGGCGCTGGCATGGATGAGATGAAATACGACATGGGCGGCGCTGGTTCTGTGCTCGGTACGATGCGCGCTATCGGTGAAATGAAATTAAAACTCAATGTGATCGCCGTAATCCCGACTTGTGAAAATATGCCGTCTGGCAGCGCTACGCGTCCCGGCGATATCGTTACATCGATGTCAGGTCAGACTATTGAAGTTTTAAATACGGACGCCGAAGGTCGCTTGATTTTATGTGATGCATTGACTTATGTTGAGCGTTTCAAGCCAGCTGCAGTGATTGACGTTGCGACCTTGACAGGTGCCATCATTACTTCACTCGGCCATCACACCACTGGGCTGTTCACCCGTCACGACGACACCCATGACAAACTAGCGGAAGAGTTG
>CAYXJI010000483.1:0-703 GCA_964465175.1 uncultured Burkholderiaceae bacterium
TATCGCATCGTAACCTGCACACGCTGATACCAGCATCATTAGTGTGGATTTTGGTAGATGAAAATTCGTTACTAAGCGATCTACGGTTTTAAAACGATAGCCAGGTGTGATGAATAAACGCGTATCGTCACTGCCTGCCACTAGTTCACCGGTTTGCGAGGCGGATTCGATGGCACGCATACTTGTCGTGCCGACGCAGACCACATTTTTGCCTGAGGCTTTAGTGGCGCGCACTGCCCGCTCCTACATGCAAAGTCACGAAGGCGAGTTGTATACCTTTGGCCTTACATTGTCCCAAAAGCGCCTCATCAAAATGCAAGCCTGCAGTCGGCGCAGCCACCGCCCCTGGCACACGGGAATACACGGTTTGATAACGCTGTTCGTCGAAGTCATCAGCTTCGTGATTGATGTACGGCGGCAATGGCAAGCGACCGTATTGTTCTATGAGTTCAAACACGTCACCAGGAAAATACAAGGTAAAAAATTCACCAGCACGTTCACCGACAGTCACGTCAAAGGCATCCGCCAGGCGGATTTTACTGCCGGCCAAAGGAGATTTGGAAGCACGTAATTGCACGTGAACGATGTGCTCGTCCGCCGTATTTTTGATCACGCGTTCGACCAACATCTCCACTTTGCCACCGGTTTCTTTGGCGCCGAAAAAACGCGCTTTCAAGACGCGTGTGTCATTAAATATCAGCAA
>CAYXJI010000483.1:713-2487 GCA_964465175.1 uncultured Burkholderiaceae bacterium
GGCATTCAATTGATCGATGATGTCAGCAAAATGCCGATCAACAATACCGCTATCGCTTACATGCAAAAGACGCGAAGCAGTACGATCTGGCAAAGCAGTTTGCGCGATCAACTCGGGAGGCAATTCAAAATCAAAATCACTCAGTGAATACATAGTTATACCAAAATAAAAACAATTTTCTGTAGCAAGCAAGGTGCAGATTGCATTCGCCTGTCATTGGCGTGCCCGCTATAAGATTTACCCCCCCTCACCATGCTGAAGTACAAGACTGTCGCAAATTGTAGGGCGGGTGAAACCCGCGCTGCCAGACCACTGAACATCTAAGCAGCACAGGTTTCACCCGCCCCACAAAAATCCCCATTACTGTATAAAAAACCAGTAGAATCGCGGCATGACTCTTTCATGCATTACTTTTTAGATCAACCCAGCATTTTACCCTATGTCAGCAAGCGCACCTACTCAGCCTGCCAGCAAGAACAAAGCCGCATCGGCTAAACCTGTGCGCTGGGAAGAAAAATTTGCCAAGCTAGGTTTGCGCACGGACATGGATTTTGTCTTGCATTTACCTATGCGTTATGAAGACGAAACCGAAGTATTGTCTATGCGCGATGCGGGTTTTCGGGGGGGGAGCGCGGTGCAAGTTGAAGGCGAAGTCACCGAGTGCGATATTCAATATCGGCCGCGCCGTCAATTAGTAGTCACGATTAGCGACAGCACGGGTCAAGTTGTCTTACGTTTTTTAAATTTTTACGGCAGCCAAATTAAGCAAATGGCGGTTGGCATGCGGGTACGTGCTCGCGGTGAATTGCGCCACGGTTTCTTTGGCGCAGAAATGGTACATCCAAGCTACAAAATGGTGAACGAGGGTGCCGCGCTGCCGACTTCGCTTACGCCCGTGTATCACGCAGGCGAAGGCATTTCACAAACCATGCTGCGCAAGGCGATCAGTAATGCTTTACATAAAGTCGTTTGGTTTGACACCTTATCGCCCGCTTTACTTGCGCGCTTTGGACTGGAAGATTTTGAATCAGCAGTCAAACTACTACACAATCCGCCGCCCGACGCCGATCAATATGCGCTATTGGAACACGAGCATCCAGCGTGGGAGCGCATGAAATTTGACGAGCTATTGGCGCAACAACTTTCCTTAAAGCGCGCACAAGCCTCCCGTCGCAGCCAAGGCGCAACGGCCTTGCCCATCGTCGGCGAATTGACCCTCGCTTTTTTAGCGACTTTACCGTTCAAACTCACGGGTGCGCAAGAGCGCGTACTGGAAGAAATCCGCGCCGACCTCAAGCAAGTGTTTCCTATGCAGCGCTTATTGCAAGGCGATGTCGGCAGTGGCAAAACCATCGTCGCTGCGCTGGCTGCCACGCAAGCCATCGACAATGGCTACCAAGCGGCCTTAATGGCGCCGACGGAGATTTTGGCGGAACAACATTTCCGAAAAATCGCGGGTTGGCTAGCGCCATTAGGCGTAAAAACCGCATGGCTCACCGGCAGCTTGAAGAAAAAAGAAAAAGAAAAATCCCAGGCTTTAATCGCCTCCGGTGAAGCGCAATTGGTGATCGGCACCCACGCCTTAATACAAGATGCGGTGCAGTTTTCCAAACTCGGTTTGGTCATCGTCGATGAACAGCATCGCTTCGGTGTCGCGCAACGTCTTAACTTAAGAAACAAGGCCGAAGCGGGCAAAATTCCGCATCAGCTAATGATGTCAGCTACGCCGATTCCACGCACTTTGGCGATGACGTATTACGCTGATTTAGAGGTC
>CAYXJI010000484.1:0-2481 GCA_964465175.1 uncultured Burkholderiaceae bacterium
CACCACACCGCTCGCGTTACGCTTGCGAATTGGGGTTTTTATACAGCCTCGTTAATCGATATGATGCGCGAGGCTCTTATCGCCTTGGCGAGGGACGTAAAGCTTTCGTCAGCCCTGAAGAGTTGAATAAACAGTATAGGGAAAGATGGCTCGCTCCGATCGCGATGGCATGGCGTGATCTATCGTATGAAGTCATTGGCACAGAAGGTGTATTGGTGATGGGCTTGTTAGATTGGGAAACTTCTCCTGACAACAAGACGACTTTTTCTTACACAGGGCTGCTGACCTATCAAGACGGCGTTTTGAAATTGAGACTAGAAGACGAATCTAGACGCATCCCGCCTCCTGCAACGATTAAGACTGATGCTGGTGCGGCGAAGTGAACTCAGTGTAAGCTTTTCGTAAGGCGCAACAACCAAGTTTATCCGCCGCAATATTCGCGGATTTTTATATAATGCGTTTCCGGTGCGGCGGATAAACGCTATTCGTTTTGGGCGGCACCTCAGACTATGTCGATGACTAAATTTTTAACTTTTGCTCCTAGCCGCTGCCGCATGCAAGCACCGGCTTTGATTGTTCGAAACACGCGTTGGTTTAATTGCTTCGTAATATTCACCTCAGTGTTGGCCGTGGGATGCACTCGGGAGTATGTTCCGACGAAAGATCTGGGGGCGGATATCGATGAGGTCGCCAAAACGCTGATCGAGCAGCCGCTGCTTCATTCGACCTCAATCGGAATCGTGTATCGCGGCAAGGAATTCATCCGTCACCGTGGCGACATGGAAGTCGGGAAGCTAACTCCTCCAACCGATGCGACACTCTACGAAATTGGGTCGTTGAGCAAGACCATGGCGGGAACCTTGATGGCTAATGCCGTTTTGGAGCGCAAGTTGGGTCTGGACGACGATGTTCGGATATACCTACGTGGGGACTATCCAAATTTACAGTACAAGGCTGAACCTATCCGTATCCGTCATTTGCTGTCGCACACGAGCGGCCTACCAAATATGTTGCCGGAACGCGTGAACGACGTGCTTAAGAACTTTACTAATCACAGTACGCCAAACGAGCTCAATGCCGTATATATGCATTATGGAAAGGCTGATTTCTTTAGGGATTTGCGCACTGTCACAATTAGTCAGATGCCAGGAAAGGATTATGCTTACTCCAGTGCCGGAACGGAACTGACGGCGTCTATTCTAGAAATGGTTTACAAAACAGACTACGAAACTTTGTTAGGCAGATTTTTTCGCGATTCTGCAAAAATGACCGACGTACGAATCAGACTCAATGTTGCCGATGAAACCCGGCTTGCGGTTGGCTATCACAGCGATAATGCGGCACCGACTACGCCGATGCCACAGTTGCCTTGGGGCGCATCAGGGAACGTGAAGGCGACCGTTCCAGAGATGCTGAAATACCTTAAGTTCCAGTTGGCCGGAGGACCTGTTGTGACGGAATCGCATCGCAAGCTCGTTGACTTTGATACCGAGTTCAGTATCGGCTACTTTTGGAACATCGTCAGAGGTGATCGCGTGAAGGGCGATTACTATTCTCATCATGGTGGAGTGCCTCGCTCGCAATGCTACATTTACATCCTACCAAAGTATGATCTGGGCATATTTGTCATTACCAACCAGAGTGGCGACAAAACTGCGCGCGCCATGGAAACGGCAATCAACACATTAGTTGAGAGGATCGCCGCGCGAGAGAATGCGGCTGGTAAGGGATTGCCCCGATAATGGCAATAATTCTGGGTCTCTTTTTTGGTTGGCGCGTTCATCGTATGCCAGCCGTGACCTCCGCAACCCAGATATTTAGGAATAATTGAGGATTAAAGAATGAAAATTTTAAATAACGCGATCGCCGTCATGTTTCTGTCGTTCATCATTGGATTCATCGCGGATCTTATACTGCGCCGGATGTCGTTTTACGAATGGATGAGCGCTCGCTTCTTGTTTGCGGATTCAAAGACATATGAACGTCTTGGAGTCGATTGGTTTCGGAAGATTCTGCTGGCGACGCCGCTACGGTTGTTCAATACCAATATCAAACTGCCGAAGAATCGTGACCTGCAATTGCTGAAGGATATTCGAGCGCACATTGCGTCCGCTGAAGTATCGCATTGGGTGGGCTTTGCTGTGATGGCGGTACTGACGGTCTTCGCTTGGAGCTTATACGGACCGAAGGTAGGACTCAGCTTTGTCTTTTTCAATGCTGTCGGCAATCTCTACCCGTGTTTGCTCCAGCAATACAATAAGCGACGCTTGTATCAACTTATTGCCGCCATGGAGCGACGCAAGTAACGGATAAACAATATTTGCGATGTGCTATTTAACCCGGTAGCTGTCAAGCTAGTTGTCGCCTAAATTAAAATGGTCATGCGATTTTTTGTTGAATAATTTCCTTCCGTTCAGATTTCACAGATTTAGGACTTACGCAAAATTGTCCCAGCTAGGCGTGCCGACGAAGACAGTGCTT
>CAYXJI010000485.1:0-2450 GCA_964465175.1 uncultured Burkholderiaceae bacterium
ATGAAGCTGCACGGGTTTTTGACAATATTCATCTTACCGAACAAAGCCTACTGAATATTAAAAACGAATTGAAAGGCAATATTCGCAACACTGGTGTCCCGACACAAGTCGTCACTGCGCTAAAAGCGATTCAAGATGTGGACTACCCCGAGCTCAGCATTTTTCATTCCGTCGCGTTCGCAAAAGTGATGTATGCAGTAGGCAGTTGCCGCGCTAATTTAATTAAGGACAATCAATTCGTTGCTGCGCTAAGGGCCAGCGACAATGACTTCGCTTTATTCAAAAAAGAGATCGAAGCCTTGCGTGTCGGAGGCAATTTTAATCGTGAGTTCGCCGCCGACAATTTAGCCAAAGTGTTTGACGCGATCGTTAGCTATCGTGGCAAAATCGATTTATGCGAAGCCGACGAGTTAAAAGAAGCAAGACGTTTAGTGCAAGGAATTTATGATGAATTCTTAGCGGGCATCATCGAAGACACCGCAAGAAAAAAAATGCCCGATACGATTATCCCAGTACAAATTGCGGGTGCTGATTGCGGCTGCGCCTTAGATGAATTATCAGGTGTCGTCTATGGTTTTTATCCCTACTGGAATACTCCTAAAGAGGTACAAACCATCAACTTTCGCACATTGAATAGAACGGCTTTTCTTGGCTTAACGGTGGACAATGTAGGTGAGCTGTATCTAGGTAATAGCCTATTTGATCTCACTAGCGGCAACAACGCTAGCGATCAAGCAATACGCATCGCTCGTCAACATAATTCTCAAGTCGACTGGCTGATCCAAAAAAATGACTGGGGTGGCGATTGGGAAAATTTTTCCCGAGAAAACAAACAAGCCATTTTTAAAAAGCTCATCGTCAGTATCAGTACTTTATTACGCTCACCACTCAACGACCCTATGTCCCAAACTAAGCAGTATTTAAGTTTAGGTCTAAAAAAACCGACGACCAGAGGCGATGGCGTGAGTTTGTACTTTCAAAACTACCCACAAGATGTGGCTTCCACTTTGGTTTTCAATGAGTTTTATCACGCGTTAAAAAAAGAGCTACTGCACGACAATGTATTCATTAACCTCGTCATACCTCAAAGCAGCATAGTAGGGAAAAATGAAAATCGACAAGGTGCATTTAGTCTCCATAATTTGGTTAAGCTACGCAAAGATAGCAACACCATCGTAACGAATGTAAATGGCTATCTCCTTGTCTTAATGGAAGAGCCTAGCACCGAAAGTAAAAAGCGTTTGCGCGCGGATATCGAGGGCGAGACGACGCTACGCGGTGATGATCGCTCACATTTCTTACGCAGTGTCGTACCCGTTCTGAGCTTTGATAGACGGAATTGGCAGCAGCTACACGACGACATCGTGTACGCAGAGGACAATTTTGGCGGCGTAGGATTCTGGGCACCTGATTTCAATAATTTAGCCATTCCTTTGGTGAATACAAGTCAGAGCTGCGAAGACGCTAAACAGATGTCCCTGTGTTTATTGATACACTTCAGTACCGATAAAGCAGTCATCCAACCCGCCTCCCCCATAGAAAAATTTGCTTGCGTCTATCGCGATTTATTACACCTTGCAATGGTTTTTTGCGTCCTCGCCTTGATCATCACATTTATTTTATGGTGGACTAATTGCAATGCACAAAATTTTATCAAGCGTTACTTCCTTTGGATTACCGCGCTGATTGTAATTCCGCCCAATTTAATTTTCATCCTACTGCTTTTTTACGACCCTGACTTAAGTGCTCTATCGAAAGGCAATCTACCTTTCATATTTGCTGTGGGGATTATTGTGGCAGGCATTATCGCCGGCTTTCTGTACTTGCGCTCACAGCGTCGTACGCCGATACGACAAAGGCTAGTACCACAACGCACACATCTTGGCGCCCCCCTATTATTGTGGACGATACGCAATTCAGAAGATTTTCAATGGATCATAAGGAATGATGGCGAAAGTCTAGGTGTCATCAATAAAATTGATATTTTTTTAGACGGCAATGCAATCCCGAGCTTAAAGGCGCTAGTGCACGGCGTTATCGGTGAACACACGCAGCAAGATCTGCCTGAGTGGCGCGAAAGCACATTAGTCGGACGAGCCTTAATGCCACAAGATCAACTATGCGCATTAAGCATTGCCGATAAAAAATCTGCTAACTTGTTTAAGACGAAGCTCAGAAAACATAAGTTAGAAGTGAACATCACTTATTGCTCAGCGACTAATGAATACTGGCTCAGTAATGGTAGCGAGGTAAGCTCAATTCCTAAGCCTGATTAAGCTTGATTAAGCTAAATTAAGCTCGACTAAGCCAGCGCTTTGCTTCGAATTCGAGAAGACGACCAAGTATGCACAGTCAGCATTCACATTGTGATACGAGCCCAATAGTAATTTTAAGCGGTACTACTGGGCTTGTGTTCATCACAAAAATTTTTAATGAGCTTAGCAATGGGA
>CAYXJI010000486.1:0-2449 GCA_964465175.1 uncultured Burkholderiaceae bacterium
ATGCAGTCTGAACTGCGTGCACCTCAAGTGCCAAGTGCCGTGCCAACCCCAGTGCATGGATTTAAGGCGGCACGGTTTATTAAAGAAATTGGCCGAGGAAAAGACGGGGCGCGAAGTTTGTCTCGACAAGATGCGCACGATTTGTATAGCGCGATGCTAGATGAGCAAGTGTCCGACTTGGAAATGGGCGGTATCTTGTTGGCAATGCGTATAAAAGGCGAGTCCGTAGATGAAATCTCGGGTTTTTTGGCGGCGGCTGTATCGGCGGTGATGCCTTTTCAAGCGCCGCCAGGCGGTGAATTTTCTCCGATCGTGATCCCTAGTTATAACGGCGCACGAAAGAAAGCGAACTTGACACCATTATTGGCGATGCTATTGGCGCAGGCGGGGGCGCCGGTACTGCTGCATGGTGTGACGCGTGACGCAGGGCGGGTCACGACGGCGGAGATTTTGGCATCGCTTGGCATCGCGCCAGCGCAGAATGTAATTCAGGCGCAGGAGCAACTGCTCACCGCAAAATTGACTTTCGTCCCGATACAAGTGCTAGCACCAAAAATGCATAGAATTTTGTCTATGCGATCGGTGCTCGGTGTGCGTAACTCCACGCATACCTTGGTCAAGTTGCTGCGTCCTTTTATTCTTTCTCAAAAGCCTGCGGTGCATTTAAATTCTTATACACATCCTGAGTATCTTGTCATGTTAGATGCGTATTTGAGAACCTTGACCACACTCCAAGCAGGGGCGACCTTGTTGATGCGCGCTACCGAGGGTGAAACCGTTGCGAGTACAGGGCGGGCGCAGCAGATCGATTGCTATTGCCAAGGGCAACAAAAGCAATTATGCGAAACAGAATCTCAGTTGACAAGCATCGCTGAAAATTTACCGCAAAGTGCGGATGCCGTCGAGACAGCCGCTTGGATACAGCGCGTATTGCAGGGCGATATTCCCGTGCCGGTGAATATCGCGCGACAAGTTGAACTATGTTTGCAAGTCGCGCGGGATTTAAAAAACGCTACCGCCTAAATAATACTTAGGCTGCAGACGACAGTTCGCTGTACCCAAAAGGCGCGACTTAAATTAAAACAACTAGGCATAATTCGCCTAACATTTAAATCCAATTCAGTATGAGTCAAGAAAACCTTAAACAGCAGTTTGATCTGATTGTTATCGGCGCGGGCGCCGCAGGTATGATGTGTGCGGCCGTCGCTGGGCAGCGTGGCAAGCGTGTTTTGATCGTCGATCATGCTGTTAAATTGGCTGAAAAAATCCGAATTTCTGGCGGTGGTCGCTGCAATTTCACCAATCTTCATGCTAGTCCTCAGAACTTTCTCTCCGAAAATCCCCATTTTTGTAAGAGCGCACTAGCACGCTACACGCCGCAGGATTTTTTGGCGTTGGTGAAACGCTATAAAATTGCCTTTCATGAAAAACATAAAGGTCAACTATTTTGCGATGACAGTGCCGAAGATATCATTCGTATGCTGAAATCCGAATGCGATGTCGGTAAAGTCCAGTGGCGTATGCCGTGTGCGGTGCAATCAATTGTAAAAGGCGAGCATGGATTTAATGTGTTGACTGATCAGGGCGTACTCTGCAGCCAAAATGTTGTCGTCGCAACGGGCGGCTTATCCATTCCAAAAATTGGCGCGACGGATTTTTCTTTCCGTATCGCCAAAGAATTCCAATTAAAAATTGTGGAGCCAAGACCTGCTTTGGTACCTCTGACTTTTGATGCGCACAGTTGGGCGCCTTTCGTGCCCTTGTCTGGCATTTCCTTGGAAGTTGACATTGTCACTGGTGAAAAAAAGAAACAAGCCGTATTTCGCGAAGACTTGCTATTTACACATAGAGGTTTGTCGGGTCCAGCAGTATTGCAAATTTCTAGTTTTTGGCAAGCAGGGCAAAGCATACGGGTTAATCTGTTGCCAGAAGTCGACGTGGCGCAAGACTTGATCGCCGCGAAAAGCACGACAAAAAAGAATTTAGCTAATTACCTCGCCGCATTTTTACCTGCTCGCTTGGTTGATGGCCTGTTAATGGCGCATGGGTTTGATGGCAATCTGCGTGTCGCCGATATGCAAGACAAGCGCCTACTATTATTAGGTGAAAAGCTGAATCGATGGGAATTAATACCAAATGGCTCAGAAGGATATCGAAAAGCAGAAGTGACGCGCGGTGGCGTTGATACACGTGAACTGTCGCAACAAACTATGATGGTGAATAAACAGCCCGGCTTATATTTCATTGGAGAGGCGGTCGATGTGACAGGCTGGCTGGGAGGATTTAACTTTCAATGGGCTTGGGCATCTGGTGTCGCGGCGGGCTTGGCAATTGAATAAAAAACCATCCGTAGCAGAAAAGCCGCAATAATTTATCGTTTTTTTGCGTAAGTTTTCATCAGTTGACTTCCCTATTTGTGAATTTGCTGTTATTATTTCGTTCTTCCTAT
>CAYXJI010000487.1:0-2085 GCA_964465175.1 uncultured Burkholderiaceae bacterium
ATGCTCTCGTCTGTTCCAAGTGCTGATGTCAATTTTTTTCATGCTGATCTTGCCTTATATTACTTGTCGAATTAGTCGTCGATATTTTTTTATCTTGAAGGTACATAATTAGATTTATATGCTTGGTTCAATGATGCAGTCTTGCAGACCGAATAAGGGTGGACATAATACCTAAAAGCATCAGCGTATGGCAGTTCATCACTCACACAAAGTTCAGAATCGAAGAAACATGGGGAAAAATCTTGACATGCAACAATTGCTCGGCAACCGTCAGTCGAAGACTCACATCCGTCAATGCCATATTTGAAATTTCTTGCATTCAAACACAAGTGTTTGTAAAATACTAATTCTAGCATTTAGCTTGTTCGTACTTTGACTTTGGTTTGCGAAAGGAAATCAATCAGAATGAAGTTCATTTCTATCTTCCATTACGGTATTGCAGCCATCGTTCTTTGTCTATTTTCTGGTGCGTCATCGGCCGTGGTGCCGAACAGAATCGCGACAAGCCCGCCGAAGCATGCAGAGAAATCCATACAGACAATTGCGATTAGTGGGCTTCGTGATCAAGACTGGCGTTCCTACAAATATTTTTTGCGTGGGATAAAGATGTTCGAAGAACTTCATTCGCTTGCGCCAAAAACCGATCTTACTTTTATCTTGCGTCCTCAGGTTGACGGCGTTGATTTAGGGAAGTTGACGATGGCGTTGGAGAATGATGATTTTCGACGACCTATTTCGGTGAATGCCGATGGTATCTTCAAACTTCCGAATGATCCGATTGCAGCTGAGAAAAATGCTGAGGTGTCGATTAATCAAAAAAGAAATCTTTTTAAATGGAATTTTCTAGCAATACGAACGCCAGGCTTGGCAGCCAATGAACGTCGTATCGGTGACCTGCGTTTGACTTGCGAAGTCTATGTTGCGATGGAGAAGTGGTCTAAGATTCGAATTGAATTTGGTCTGACAGATGAGGTGTTTTCTTCGAATGTCTTACGAGCCACAAATCTTAAAGTCAGCAACCATTGTGAATGGTTCTTATCGTCGAGATCTTGATCTCACGCCAGACAGATTCGGTTTCAGTGTTTTCTTGGGCGAACCATTAATGGATAACGACAGCGTGATCGTTCTCAAATTCGAGTAATCAAAATGCTCCATAAACTTTACGGTTTTTATTTCCTTAGTAATGAGGCGGAATTTTCAAGCGACAAATGAGCGACAAATGGGTCAGCATCAATTTGAAATGCCAATGCAGTTCAATTGAGTGTACTTTTCACACATTTAGCCTCAACCCAAAGCTAGGCTATCTGAATCGCCGCAATCATTTCACCATCATCATCGAGTCCAATTTCCTTGAAGCCAAAACTGGCGTAGAAAGCCTGGGCGAGTGCATTCTCGGGATGATAACAAATCGTAATACGCTCTAGATTCGGGATGCCTCGGATTTCAAGTAATGCCACTTCCATCGCACGTCGCCCTATTCCTTTTGCTTGATAGCGATGATCAATCATGAAGCGATGGATGCCGGTTTGATGAACTCCGGGGTCAGGCCTTACGTTTGACACAAAACCACACGTCATCATCATCAAAATCACCCAAACGTTGATTCCTACAAATGAAATCTAAATAGAAGAGAGCTGCCACTGGCTGGTATTCTATGGAAAATGTCCAAATGCGAGGATGCCATGAGTAGCCAAATTGCCAATATGCTTGATGGCCTGGAATTATTTAGTGATTTTTCCTACGCCGAACTGGAAGTTATTGGGGGTTATTTAATTTTCGAAGAGGCCAAGGCGGGCAAGGTGATCTTTAGCGAAGGTGAGCCGGGCAACTTTCTGGTGATCTTGATCAAAGGCCGGATTGCGATCTACAAGGAAGCCGATCAAGGCAAACAATTGCTCTCCACTGAGGTGAAGGGACGAGTCATTGGAGAGATGGCTTTGCTCGACAACGAGCGGCGCTCAGCCACCTGCATTGCTGATAGCGATTGCGACTTGCTGGTATTTACCCAAACCAACCTGAAGCGACTATCGACTGACCGTCCCGCTACCGCCTATCACTTCATGTTTCATTTGGCTCGTTCACTCT
>CAYXJI010000487.1:2095-2446 GCA_964465175.1 uncultured Burkholderiaceae bacterium
GGTCACGCATAAATCACTCTTGCTTTCGGACGAACGGAGTAAGTTCAAACATTCCAACATTTACATAAAAGTGCACCTCGTCATTCCAAGAAAAACTTTCTACAATCACACAAGGCAAGCAAAATTTAGGTGTCCACAATGAGCACATTACTCGATGAAATCCAGCAGCTTGTTATCGCTGAACGTATTTAATTGGTGGAGGATTTGTGGGATAGTGTTGCTGCCCGCGCTTCTAACTTCCCAATTACTGATGCACAAAAAGCAGAACTTGATCGTCGCTTAGCAAAGCGCGCGTCGGAAAAACCTAGTGGTGTTAGTCTGGATCAAATTGCGCAAAAACTCGGCGTAACA
>CAYXJI010000488.1:0-2408 GCA_964465175.1 uncultured Burkholderiaceae bacterium
GTTAGCCCAACCTACCAATTTCAAATCACCTCCACCAGCTATCCTTCAAAGTAGTAACCCGATTAAACACAGGTTTACCCTTTACAGCCAGCATGTTCAAAATGCCGAAAGGGTAATTAGATGCTTGAAAGAAGATTCGAACACAAATCGTTGAGGTGATTTACAGCGCGGGTTGCACCTGTCCTACATGGCTTAATCAGGTACTACTGGTTTAAAGCGCGCGGACTGCATTATGAAATCACCACGCAAAGGGTGAAGCTAGAGCGCGGCATTTTTTCCAAAGAAAAAGACAATGTCGAACGCTTCACAATAGAACATTTTGATTTGAATTCTCCATTCGGCATGCGCCTGCTGGGCTACTGCATATTGCAAATGGCATCGTCCGATACCGGCTATCCAGAACTGAATTTGTATGGCATTAAAAATTTAGAAGAACTCGCCGACACACTGCGTGATTGCTCAATGCGCGAGAGACAAAGACGCCGCGTCACCTCGATTATTCATCCATAAAATCGCAGGTTTGACTGAGGGAGGGGAGAGTGCGCTGCGCTCTTCTTATTGCCGCCACACCTGCACATTGCTAAATCCGCGCGCACGTAAGTGTTCCACCTGCATGCCACTCATCATGCCTTGATCACAGTACAAAAAATAGTTTTTGGTTTGATCAAGCTCAGCGAACTCGGTCAAGATTCTGTAATAGGGGATGCTTTGCATGTTCAGGTTTGCGTGCTTACGCAATTCGGGCGCGAGTGGACGACTGTGTGCATCGGGTCGTACGTCAATGATCACGTCATTTGCACTTGGCATATTTGCCTCTGTAGGCGTGGACGCGATGCAGCGCAGGCCCGTTAGTGGCGCGGCGGTTTTTAGCCCTTGCATCACGTCTTTAATATCGAGGTAATGCGCTGTTTCTATCGCGTGCTGCAAAATGACAGCATCCAATGCTTGCTCATCAAACTTCACCTGCGCTAGCTTGACCTTCGCATTGGGATTGGTAGAAATCGCAGCGCAAAATTCGGGAATCGACGCTGCCAGTTCTGCCACACCTATACGGCGTGCCATCTCGATAATATCGGGCTTATCCCAGCTCACCAGTGGGCGCAATACCACCGTTTCACTTGCACGATCGATCGCATTGAGATTGGTCAGTGTTTGACTCGACACCTGACCCAAAGCTTCGCCCGTTACCAAGGCCGGAATTTCCCAGCGCTGAGCCAAACTATCGGCGACTCGTAACATGCTGCGCTTGAGTACAACGCCTTGATTGCCAACCGGTATGCGTTCTAAAATCTGCGCCAATACCAGCGAAAAATACACTTCAAAAAAGCGCACACGATGTGAAGCCCCAAAGCGCTGCCACAAACGTACCGCCATTTGCTTCACGCCGATGGCATGTTGAGTACCACCCAAATTGAAGAAGCAATAATGCACCTTGCAGCCGCGTTTGATGAATTGCATAGACGCCACCGCCGAATCAAATCCGCCCGAAATGAGTGACAAAACTTCTTCCTGCGTTCCCAGCGGATAGCCACCCAAACCTACATACTCGGTTTCGACCAACATCGTATTCCTGGCATTCACTTCCAAGCGTATAGCCACCTCTGGATTATCCAAATCCACACCACGACTAGGAAATTCATCCAACAATGCGCCGCCAATGCGACGTGCCAAATCTAGCGAAGTAAATTCATGCGACCCACTGCGCTTCACGCGCACCGCAAACGTCTTTCCATGCAATTGACGACCAAAGCTCGTGCGCACCGCAGCGAGTATCACTTCAGGATCAAGCGTATCGAGAATCCGCGCGGCAAAGAATTTCTGTATCCCCGGAATCCGCGCTAGCGTATCGATCAGCGCCGTTTGATCAGCGCCAGGCGTTACCTGAACCACCAGCCTATCCCACTCTTTCAACACCTTAATCTCTGGATCGATGACAGACAAAATGGTATGGATGTTGATCTGCAATGCAGTGACATAGCGCCGACGTAAAGAGGCACTTTTTAAATTGATTTCGGGGAAGAGTTTGACGACGTAATTCATAGTGAAGGCAGGTTTAAAACAAGCGAAACCGCCTATTATAAAGGATGGCAAGCCGCATTTTGATTAAGCCTAGCGATGGCTTGGATTGCTGGGCATTTGCACTGCGCTTGGGAATTTATTGGGATTGCCTTGGTGATAAGATGAGGCTTACCTAATTTGATATAACCGCAGATATTGAAGGTGTGAAAAAAGTAGGGCGGGTGCAACCCGCGCCGCCAGAATGTTCAAAATACCGAGATGATGATCGGATGCTTGAAAGAGTGCTTGAACGATAAATCGGCGAGGTGATTTGCAGCTCGGGTTGTACCAGTCCTACATGGCTTGTTCTGCATCCGGTTCAAAGATGACCGTAAAACTCATATTGTTAC
>CAYXJI010000489.1:0-2406 GCA_964465175.1 uncultured Burkholderiaceae bacterium
TGAGCCGCGAAATTTGCGTCGATATGGTTGACGCAATTGTGGCGATCAAACCAGAATGGCACGATGCTGATCCGAATAAGGGCTCGATTAAAATTGTGATGACAGGCTCGGCCTCGGACAAATCAAAACTGCAGCCACACATCTACAATAAAGACACCAAAAAGCTGTTTGAAAAACGTTTTAAGGACGTGAACGATCCTCTGCAATTAGTGATCGTGCGCGATATGTGGCTGACAGGTTTTGATGCGCCGAATTGCCACACCATGTACATCGATAAACCGATGAAAGGCCATAACTTGATGCAAGCGATTGCGCGGGTGAATCGGGTTTTCAAAGATAAACCGGGTGGTTTGGTGGTGGACTATATTGGCATCGCCAGCGAATTGAAAAAAGCTTTACACACTTACACAGGTTCACAAGGCAAAGGCCAACCCACCCACGATACGCGTGAAGCCTATGCGATTTTGTTGGAGAAAATGGATATCGTGCATGCGATGTTTCATGGTTTTGATTACAGTCAGTTTGAAACCAAGGCTTTGCAACTATTGCCTGGGGCGATGAATCATTTATTAGCACTGAAAGGCGCGAGCGGCGAGCTCGATGGAAAGAAGCGTTTCTTGGACGTAATGGCCGCGCTCAATAAAGCGTATACGCTGTGCAGCACCATGAGCGAAGTTGAGCCTTTGAAAAAAGAAATCGCGTTCTTAAGTGCGGTGAAACACGCGATCACCAAGTTCACGACCATTTATAAACGCCGCACCGATGAAGAAAAAAATAGCGCACTGAAACAAATCATCGATAACGCGATTATTGCCGATGGCGTGGATGATATTTTTAAAATGGTGGGCTTAGACAAACCGAATATCGGCTTGCTCTCACCAGAATTCATGGAAGACGTGGCGCGTATGCCGCACAAAAATCTGGCGGTGGAACTGCTGGAGAAATTGCTACGCGATGAAGTCAAAGCACGCATGAAAACCGATGTCGTATCGGAGAAAAAATACTCCGATCGCATTTTAGAAACGCTACGCAAGTATCACAACCGCGCAATTGAAACAGCACAAGTGATCGAAGAACTGATTACAATGGCGCAAGAGATGGCTCTTGACGCCGAACAAGCCGCCAAGCTAGGACTCAATTCCGACGAGATCGCCTTCTATCGCGCTTTGATCCAAAACGAATCGGCGGTAAAAGAACTGGGCGACAATAATCTGCGTGAATTAGCCAAGTACGTCACCGAACAATTGCGCACCTCCACCACGGTGGATTGGCAAGTGCGCGATAGTGTGCGAGCCAAGTTGCGCAATCTAGTGCGTCGAGCGTTGAAGAAATGGAAGTATCCTCCCGATCGTGCAGATGAAGCGATTGACTTGTGCTTGAAGCAGGCTGAAGCCTTGAGTCAAAGTTGGAGTCACTGAGGGTGCGATGAGGAGATGGGATATTGTTTAGCGTTTGCTACAGCATAAAGCGCCTAGCTGGCACTCGGTTTAACCGCCGATCGGGTTAAACCAATTTACACTCTCAAACACTTTTTCATCCTAGCAGATGCACACCTAGATTTTGGGT
The DNA here is from genome assembly GCA_964465175.1 of uncultured Burkholderiaceae bacterium. GTDB lineage: Bacteria > Pseudomonadota > Gammaproteobacteria > Burkholderiales > Burkholderiaceae_D > Undibacterium. Next base: position 1,567 of record CAYXJI010000489.1, read on the forward strand.
GCATCGTTTTGACAACGACATTAATACTGACTGATTTCTTTAAATTTTACTGAGGTATTGCGCTTCTGCATTTCACATTATTGATTGCCGATTACATCCGAGTAGCACGCTCATTTAGCTTGATACGGTAGCGATTTACTCATCTGCCATTTGTGTTTTTTCTGCTGCTGTTAAACGTTTTGCGCGGATCACGATGACTTGTGTCGTGCTGGCATTTGTGGCATTGGCAGATTGTGATAATTCTAAGTCATAAGCGAGTTTTTCTTCTGCTGTCATGCGGCTAGCGCTGACGGTGATTTTTTGTATTGGTGCTGCAGTTGCGCCTACGTCTGATGTCGTCGCAAGATTCACGATGCTGACAAAGATCAACGATGTTACGCATGCAGAAGCAGCAGAAACGATGGCAGTGGCAGTTAATGTTTTCATGGTAGTTCTCCTAAATAGTCTATTGAGTGGGTCATTAAATTCGCTGTTTTGCTGTTTAATTTTGGTATCGATTTGTGTTTCGATGTGTGTACTTTAGCGAGATCAGAAGTCAAGTGCTATGCGTATGCGACGAAATGCGGAAAGGCGGGAATTAAACTACGAAAAGCTAGCTTAAGCGGTTCTTCAATAGGACTTACGCAAAATTGGCCCAGGCATGCCGACGAAGACACTGGGGCGGTTTTGCGTATGTCCTATTAAATAGAAAAAGCGGGACTTCTCGAATGAGAATCCCGCTTTCCTCTTGATACCTTCAGAGGCAGTTTTTAACCCAGGATTTCCATTAGGATTTGAGACGATGGTGGATGCACTTTTCGAGGCAGTTTTTTTACGTGAATGAGGCGAAAATAGCGAGCT
>CAYXJI010000490.1:0-2388 GCA_964465175.1 uncultured Burkholderiaceae bacterium
CCAGCTTGCGTGCTGACGTAGAGAGCAATAAGGAAGCACAACAAACATTGCGCGGATTTGAAGCCAGCCTGCGCAGCAAAATAGCCATAGGCAAGGCGGCGGTGATTGCTGAAATCAAAAAAGCCTCACCCTCTAAAGGTGTGATTCGCGAGAATTTTCATCCCGCAGAAATCGCCGCCAGTTACGCACAACATGGCGCCGCTTGCTTATCTGTGTTAACCGACGAAGTATTTTTTCAAGGCGCACCGATCTACTTGCAACAAGCACGTGCCGCATGCTCTTTGCCAGTGTTGCGCAAAGATTTCATGATCGATCCATATCAAGTGTATCAAGCCAGAAGTTGGGGCGCAGATTGCATCTTATTGATCGTCGCAGCGCTCGATCATGGCCTCATGGCAGAACTCGAAGCCTGCGCGCACGAACTCGGCATGAGCGTGTTAGTTGAAGTGCACAATGGCGAAGAACTCGATGCAGCCTTAAAACTAAAAACCAATCTACTCGGCATTAACAACCGCAATTTGCGTACTTTTGATGTTAGTCTGGATACGACGCTTGGCTTATTGCCTCGCATTTCCAATGACAAACTCATCATCACCGAATCCGGCATCACGAATAGGAATGACGTACAAAAAATGCGCGCTGCGGATGTGCATGGCTTCTTGGTGGGAGAAGCATTTATGCGTGCGGCCGATCCTGGTGTGGAATTGGCGAAATTGTTTTTCTAAGTGAAAGTAGCTTGCGCCAAACAAAAAACCACGATGATCACCGTGGTTTTTTGTTTTAGAGCAGACTGGCTATAGTTGACATTCTTGGAAAAAATTTACACCAATCTTTTCCAAATCGCCGTCGTTGCCGCCGCCTGATTCAAAGAATAAAAATGCAAACCCGGCGCACCGCCAGCTAGCAAGCGTTCACACATCTGTGTCACAACATCTAAACCAAAGGCTTTGATCGACGCGCTGTCGTCACCATAACTTGCCAACTTCAAACGCACCCAACGTGGGATCTCTGCACCGCACATTTCAGAGAAACGTATTAATTGACTGCTATTGGTGATTGGCATAATGCCTGCCACGATGGGGACATCAACGCCTGCTTTATGCGCATTTTCTACAAACTGAAAGTAGGCATCTGCATTGTAAAAATACTGTGTGATCGCCGCATTCGCACCCGCCTTCACCTTGCGCACAAAATTATTCAAATCGTCTTGTGGCGATTTGGCTTGGGGGTGCATTTCTGGATAGGCGGCGACTTCGATATGAAACCAATCGCCCGTTTCTGCGCGTATGAATTCAACCAAATCATTGGCATAGCGAAACTCACCACCCATGCCGTAACCACTAGGCAGATCGCCACGCAGAGCGACTAGGCGGTGAATATCCTGATCTTTATACGTTTGCAAAATTTGACGTATCGAATCACGTGTACCACCAACGCAAGACAGATGTGGCGCGGCGTCAAAACCCTCTTTACGGATTTCAACTACCGTGTCTAAAGTCCCTTGCTGCGTGGTTCCACCGGCACCAAATGTCACGGAAAAATACTTAGGTTGCAGCTCCGCCAATTTGCTACGGGTGACACGTAATTTTTCGGTTCCTTCTTCCGTCTTAGGCGGAAAAAATTCTATGCTGAAATTATGTGGATTCATTTTTTTGTAGAAGTAAGGTGGAGAGCGTCCATGAGATCACGCTGTATAACAAGGCACCAAATACGGCTGACCAAAAACCGGCGACGTGAAAGCCATCGAACATGCTCGCGACTGCCCAAAACATTAAGCCATTGATGACCAAGATGAACAAGCCTAAACTCAGTACGGTGACTGGCAACGTCAAGATTAATAAGACTGGACGGATTACAGTATTCACAAAGCCCAAGACCACGGCGACTAATAAGGCAGTGGTGAAGCTATCGATGGTGATGGAACTGAGCAAATACGGTAGCGCTAATAGTGCCAGTGCGTTGATTAACCAGGTAGCGAGTAAGCGCATGGGTTCTCCTTTTTGTTTCGCGCCCTTCTCCTGCGAGCAGAAGAAGGGTTGGGGATGAAAGTAATCAGGCGACGATCTCGTAGGGCGGGTGCAACCCGCGCCGCCAAGGTGCGTGAGCGACTGGCGGCGCGGGTTGCACCCCCCCGACAATTTCGACGTCCGGCCGCACATATCTCCAATTAATAACGATAGTGCTCAGGCTTGTACGGGCCCTCTTTTTTCACGCCGATATAATTCGCTTGTTCGTCCGTCAAAACACTCAGTTGCGCATTGAGTTTTTTCAATTGCAAACGTGCGACTTTTTCGTCGAGATGTTTCGGCAAAGTGTAAACACCGACTGGGTATTGTGACGTATTGCAGAACAATTCGATTTGCGCAATCGTTTGATTAGCGAAAGACG
>CAYXJI010000491.1:0-2380 GCA_964465175.1 uncultured Burkholderiaceae bacterium
TGTCAGATTCAATATAGATGACAGGGCCATGTCGGGTGAATTGGAGCTTGGCTTGTTGATCTGGCAGTCCTTTGATTTTAAAGTCTTCGTTGTGTTGGATGAAGTTTTCCCATTTGCCTTGGTACTGATATTGCTGAGGATTGGCGGGATTGAGCTGGTAGACGTAAAGGTCTTCTTGATCGATCGCCATAATCGTGAGGCCAAAGGCGATATTGCCATTGTGACCGATAGAGATGCCGGGTAGGGCAGGCTCGCCCGCGCCGATGACGTTTAAACCCGGTGCGCTCAAATGCGTGATGTAGCGTAGTGACGGCGTGGAATAGGCGCGATGGGGATCGTTCGCCATGATGGCGCGACCCGTGCTGGACTTGGCTGGTGCGATGACCCAATTATTGCTACCTTCCATTGATTCTGGGTCTAACTCCTTAGCCTGAGCTGCGAGTAAGGTCGGCGCAGTGGTTTGGCTTAGCCGTTGACTATGGGCATCGAAGCTGACATTTTGCGTCGCTAGTGTGAATTGACGCAGAACACCGTCGGGTAAACAGGGATCGAGGCCTTCTGGCACTTTGGTCTTCCATGCATGACTGAGACTTTGTCGGATTTCATCGAGCGCTAGATTGCCGGTACAAGCCAATCTGGCGCGCGCTACTTCCGATGTCAGATTGCGTGTCAAGCCGTGACTGCGAATACGCACCACGTCTTCCACTTGCCAGCGCGCAGGTTGATATTGCATGCGCTTAAACTCAGGCGGTAAGGCTGCGGGGTTTTGCCCCAAGTAGTCGATGTAGGCATTAATTCCAGCAACGAAACTTTGACTTAAAGCGTGTGCTTGATTACCGTAAGACGCCCATTCTTGCTTCATGTCGCCACGATATAAGAAAGCGCGCGCGGCTTTGTCTTGCTCTAGATAGGCCGGTCCAAATACTTCAGCGAGTTGACCCAGACCACGTCTACGCCATAAATCAATTTGAAATAAACGATCCCTAGCGACATTGAAGCCCTGCGCGAAAAAGAGGTCAGCTTCATTTTTGGCATAAATATGCGGAACGCCCCATTGATCCACGAGGATTTGTGCCGGGCTTTGTAAGCCGCTTAGCGGCCAAGTTTGATCGGCTTTAGTCTGCGCTGCTGTTGAATGGTCTTGGGCGTAGACCAATGTAGGCAGCAGCGCCAATAGTGTAATCAGGCTTGTGACGATCTTGATCTTTGCGCTAGTGTTTGGCATCGTGTTTGTCTTCCTGTTTGTTTTCTTGTTCGGTCTTTTTTATTAGCGCTGCTTAATTGTTTAGCAGCGGCTTGCCTAGTCTTAGCTTGGGAAACTTCAATTTCGTCGTGGAGTATAAGCGCAATTAAATTGATTTCGTTCCTCAATTTAAGCAGTTCGTCGCATTTTTTTGTTTTTGATAAAACCTAGGCGTAGCATCCGAACATTGCAAATTGTGTTTGATATTGCGTTGCTCATTTCTTAGTGACTCAAAATAAGACGAAGCATAGCTGGCCGTTCTGGCCATGAAAAAGGGGAAACATGGAACACACATTCGATACCAAGTCGGCACCCGACGCCGATTCACTTAGCGCCGATCTCAATCCTATCAAGCTCACTCCGCTCAACCTCGCTCCGGTCGCGCTCAATGAACGAATACAAGCTTTGGATGTGGTCAGAGGGTTTGCCTTGATCGGCATTTTTTTCATGAATATCGAGTACTTCAATCGTTCTTTTTTAGATTTTGGCACAGGCATCCCGCCTGGCGTACAAGGCATCGATTGGCTCGCTACGTATTTCGTGAATTATTTTGTTGCCGGCAAATTCTGGACCATTTTTTCCCTACTTTTTGGTATGGGATTTGCGGTGATGTTGAACCGAGCAGAGGAAGCCGGCCGCCCTTTCATTAAGCCCTATATCCGCCGCATTATCGCACTGGCGCTCTTCGGTATTCTGCATAATGTCATGCTGTGGTATGGCGATATTTTGTACAGTTATGCCTTCACCGCAGGTGGTTTATTGATTATTTTGTTTGGTCGTTGGAAGTGGATATTGTTGAGTATCGCTGGCTTAGTTGGTGTGTGCTTTATTCCTGGGATGAATTCCTTCGGTGCTGTGATCGCAGGTATTGCTTATATGGGCGTGCTCGGCCTCTTCATTCGCAATGAAAAAATAGTCAATGTCTTTGGTAAAAAAATGCCGCTGTTTTCGGTATTGTTCTTAGTCGCAGGCGTAGTCGCGAGTTTGGTGGCAGTAGCATGTTGGTTGGTACCGGCGGGGAAGGATGGGCGTAATCCTATGACCGTGATGGCTGTGGCTTTCTTATTCATCGCATTCTTGTCTGCCTATTTCCATCAACCAGCCTCTGCGCGGTTTTGGCGTGCCGTCGTGTTAACT
>CAYXJI010000492.1:0-1476 GCA_964465175.1 uncultured Burkholderiaceae bacterium
AGGTAACTAGCTGTCGGGCTCCCACCGACCTACAGGCTCAAAATCATCAAAACACTTCGCTAAGAGACGAGAAAAAAGCCAACCAAATACACAAATAACGCGTGGGCAGAAAAATCCTGCCCACCCTACGAACTGTCGCCCCGCCCTCGACCTGTGAGCGATGAGAACTCAGAAAAATAAAATCAAGTTCCAAAGCTAATTACATAAACTATCCAATCAAACGACCCGCCCTCACCCGCAAACCCTTCTGAGCCAACACAGGCGCAATAGCACCAAGCGTCTTCAAAGTATCCCCACTATGCGCATGACAAATCGCCACGCCCAGCGCATCGGCGGCGTCGCTACTGGGGGTGCCAGATAGCGACAACAAACGCTGCACCATGTCCTGCACTTGTTCTTTTTTGGCTTTACCGTGACCGACTACGCCTTGCTTGACTTGCAGCGCGGTATATTCAGCGACATCCAAATTCGCCTGCACCAATGCGCAGATGGCTGCACCGCGTGCTTGTCCTAGTAATAGGGTTGATTGTGGATTGACGTTGACGAACACCTTCTCAATGGCTGCGCAATCGGGTTGGTAAGTTTGGATGATTTGGGTCACGCCTGAGAGTATGGTCTTGAGGCGTTCAGGCAAGGAGCCTTCGATGGTTTTGATGGTACCTGAGGCGATGTAAGTGAGCTTACTGCCTTGCTTATGGATGACACCGAAACCTGTGGTGCGTAAGCCTGGATCGATGCCTAGGATTTTCATTATTTTTTCGAATTATCTAGTCAGAAGCCCGCCATTTTAACTTACATTAAACTTAGGAAATAATGTATCAACCAAACTAAGCAGTTGCGAGCTAGCATTTTTCCATTGAGGAGTCAGAATAAAATTGCGCTAATCACTAAGTATTTTTGCATTTTTCAACAAATCCGTGTTACCGTGTAAATTAACTTACATATAACGCAACACCATTCCTTACTCAAAAAATCAGCGAATTTATGCAAAACAAAATCAAATTAAGCTCTCATTTCATTTCACACATGTTAGTAGCGACATTCATTGCAGCACTGTTACTTTCGCTGGTTGGATGTCAATCCACTCCGCCGCAAACCCAAAAAGACGAATGCGGGGCATGGATTTTTGCGATTCCATTTGCCTCCGAAGCGGATAAAGCTTACTACAATCAAGCGCAGCGGAAGAATCAAGAAGCTATTATTAAATCGTGTTTACAGTCAACCTACCAAAACGGTTTTACGACGCCAACAATAGGCCGAGAGAGCACAAGTCAATTGCCTGCAGCAACAGAGCTGACATCCAATTTCAGAATTTTACGCAGCCAACAAGGTGCCCAAATAACGCTTAGCTCAGGATGGCAAGTGAGCGATTCACCAAGCACTATCTATCAGTTTTTTGCCAAACATCCCACCCGCAATGCAGCCTTGGCGATTAGTGTCTACGAACAGAATCCTTTGATTACTTGGTCGGATACT
>CAYXJI010000492.1:1486-2370 GCA_964465175.1 uncultured Burkholderiaceae bacterium
TGCGCTCTTCCAAAGAATCACGGAGCGCTTGATTGAGGTGCGAAAGGAAAAATTTGTCGAGCTAAACATCGGTGGAAGCGATGCATTTAGTATTGAATATAGCGGACTCGATGAGCGTAGTAAGGCGCCCATACAATTTTGGGGAACGCACTACCGAATTGGAAATAAGAATGTGTATCTAACGTTATGGTGCTTGGAGCAGGATTACCCTAATCTGAAGAGTGAATTCAAACAGATTAGAGATACGCTGATTTTAAGTGATTACGCTCGCTAGTTCTCGTAATGTCATTGCGAACCGCCCAGCTTTGGTGCTCAAAGCTTGGGCGGCGCAGGTTACACCCTTCCTACGATAGTCGTCAAAACTAACGACGCAAGAACATCAACGAACGCCATTATAGCAATGGCGTTCTACCTACCATCAATGACGGAAATGACGCACGCCCGTGTACAACATCACGACACCGCGTTCATCCGCAGCATCAATCACTTCTTGATCACGCATAGAGCCGCCTGGATGAATCACGCAAGTTGCGCCTGCATCGACCACGACATCAAGACCATCGCGGAACGGGAAGAAAGCGTCAGAAGCAACGGCGGAACCTTGCAAAGTCAAACCAGCATTTTGTGCTTTGATAGCCGCGATACGAGCGGAATCAATACGGCTCATTTGACCTGCGCCTACGCCCAAAGTCATACCATTGCCGCAGAAAACGATGGCATTCGATTTGACGTATTTAGCGACGCGCCAAGCGAACATCATGTCAGCCATTTGTTGCGGTGTAGGTTGTAATTTACTGACGACACGTACATCGGCTGGCAAGACATTTTTCGCATCTGGTGCTTGCACTAACAAGCCGCCACCGACACGCTTGACGTCGTATTGA
>CAYXJI010000493.1:0-2369 GCA_964465175.1 uncultured Burkholderiaceae bacterium
TTCATTTAAAAAGAATTTTACTTTATACTTTCTAATTGAATTAAATTAAATTGAATGAACTTAAGCGCACCGATCTATTTTTTAAAACGAGTACAAGCAATGAAACCAGCCTGCATTTTTGATCTTGACGGTGTGATTGTGGATACTGCGAAGTACCACTATTTGGCGTGGAAGCGTTTGGCGAATAGTTTGGGCTTTGATTTTACCGAGCATGACAACGAAAAACTCAAGGGCGTGAGTCGTATTGAGTCTTTGAAATGGATCTTGCAGTTGGGTGGTCATGCTCTGGATGCGGCGGCTTTTGAGGCGGCTTTGGTGCAAAAGAATGCATGGTATTTGGACTATATACAGCAAATCGGTCCAGAAGAAATCTTGCCTGGTGCCGCAGCATTTTTGCAATCGGTACGAGCGCAGGGAATGCCGGTGGCTTTGGGGTCGGCTAGTAAGAATGCGGTTTTGATTTTGCAGCGGATCGCCTTGCTGGATCAATTTGACGTGATCGTTGATGGTAATCAAGTCAGTGTCGCTAAGCCTGATCCCGAAGTGTTTTTGAAAGCAGCCGAAGCACTAGGCGTAGCACCGAGCGATTGCATCGTATTTGAAGACGCAGTGGCAGGTGTGCAGGCGGCGCGCAATGCGGGGATGAAAGTGGTTGGGATAGGAAGTGCAGCGGTGCTTGATCAAGCGTATTTTACACTGCCGAATTTTGCTGGTTTGCAAATCGATGATGTGCTTGCACGGTTCGCGTGAAAAGTGAAAGCCCTTAAGCCCGAAGTGTTGGGGATGGGATTTTGTAGGGCGGGTGAAACCCGCGCCGCCAGACCACGGAGCGCCTGAGCAGCGCCGGTTGCACCCGCCCTACGAGAATTGATTTTGTGTGAAAAATTAGGACTCGCAACGACTAGGTGCTGAGTCAAAGCTAGACAACATTTTGCTCGAACATTCATAGAAAAGTTGGAAGAGAAGCGATGAGAGATTACATCAAAAAAGACCCATGGCATATTATCGAAGAAGGCTTTGATCCCACTTTGCATCGTGTCTCGGAAAGTATTTTTTCCATTGGTAATGGCAAGATGGGGCAGCGTGCTAATTTTGAAGAGAAATATAGTGGTAGTAGCCTGCGTGGTAGTTATGTGGCGGGTGTTTATTATCCAGATAAAACGCGCGTCGGCTGGTGGAAGAATGGCTATCCAGAGTATTTTGCCAAGGTCCTCAATGCCACCAACTGGATCGGCATACATCTGCATGTGGATGGTGAAGAGCTCGATTTAGCAACGGCCGCCGTGTCGCAATTTAAGCGCGTTTTAAATATGCGAGAAGGCATTTTGCAGCGATCCTTCGTGGCGACTTTGGCCTCAGGTAAACAGATAGAAGTGCAGGCTACGCGTTTTATTAGTATCGTTGATACCGATAATGCCGTCATTCGCTATACCGTGAAGGCCCTCAATTTCAGCGGTCGCTTGTGCTTTACACCTTTGCTAGATTTAAATGTCGTTAATCAAGATTCCAACTACGATGAGCAATTTTGGGGAGAGATTTCGCGTGTGACGCAATTGGGGAGCGCAGCGCTGACTGGCGAAACCAAAAAAACAGCGTTTCACGTGGCGACTGCCTTTGCACTAGCACTTGAAGTCGATGGGGTTGCCGCTGCCTTGCAAGCAGAAACTATCTCGCAAGAAAAATTCGTCGCCAATATCGTGAAGTTTGACATCGCTCAAGGACAAACGGCGAGTTTGTTGAAATATGTGGCCGTTATTTCCTCACTCTATGTGGAGAAAACGAGCTTACAGACTACAGCGCAAGCTAGTGCTGCTGCGGCACTGGCTAAGGGCTTTCCCCAAATGCTGAGTGAACAGCAAGCAGCTTGGGCGCAAAAATGGGCGGAATGTGACATCACGATCGAAGGTGATGTCGCCGCGCAGCAGGCAATTCGATTCAATATTTTGCAAATGAATCAAACCTATACCGGTGAAGATGAGCGCTTAAATATTGGTCCCAAAGGTTTCACAGGAGAGAAATATGGTGGCGTCACCTACTGGGATACGGAAGCCTACTGTTTGCCATTTTATTTAAAGACCGCCGATCCCAAAGTGGCACGTCAATTATTGGTGTATCGCTATAAGCATCTCGGTCGAGCGATAGAAAATGCGGCGAAGCTAGGTTTCAAACACGGTGCCGCTTTGTATCCTATGGTGACCATTAATGGTGAGGAATGTCACAACGAATGGGAAATCACTTTCGAAGAAATTCACCGCAATGGCGCCATGAGTTTTGCGATCTATAACTACATCAATCACACTGGTGATGTCGGCTATCTCGCCGAATATGGCCTTGAAGTTTTGATTGCGATCTCGCGTTTTTGGCGGCAA
>CAYXJI010000494.1:0-2336 GCA_964465175.1 uncultured Burkholderiaceae bacterium
GTGGTTCCTGTACAGTTGATTGTCGATCATTCTCTATCGGTGGAATGCGGTGGTTTTGATCCGCAAGCCTTTGAAAAGAATCGTGCGATTGAAGACCGTCGCAATGAAGACCGCTTCCACTTCATCAATTGGACCAAGCTTGCATTTAAGAATATGGAAGTGATCCCGCCCGGTAACGGTATCATGCATCAGATCAATCTTGAGCGTATGTCACCTGTGATCCAGTCACAAAATGGTGTGGCTTTTCCTGATACTTTAGTCGGTACCGATAGTCACACACCGCACGTCGATGCCCTCGGTGTGATCGCGATTGGGGTTGGTGGTCTGGAAGCAGAAAACGTCATGTTAGGTCGCGCCTCTTGGATGCGTTTGCCTGACATTATTGGTGTTGAACTGAGCGGCAAACCGCAAGCAGGCATCACGGCCACCGACATCGTTTTAGCACTCACAGAATTTTTGCGCAAATCCAAAGTGGTCGGTGCCTATCTAGAATTTTATGGCAGCGGTGCGGCGGCCTTAACGCTCGGTGATCGCGCGACAATTTCGAATATGGCACCGGAATACGGTGCGACGGCAGCGATGTTCAGCATTGATCAGCAAACCATCGATTATTTGAAATTGACGGGACGGGAAGATGCACAAGTTGCCTTGGTCGAAACCTATGCCAAAGTGGCGGGTTTGTGGTCGGATGACTTAGTCACTGCCGAATACGAACGTGTATTGCAATTTGATTTGTCGTCTGTGGTGCGCAATATGGCAGGTCCATCCAATCCGCACGCACGTGTCGCGACCGCTGATTTGGCGGCCAAAGGTATTGCGGCAGCTTGGGATGATGTACCAGGTCAAATGCCAGACGGCGCGGTGATCATTGCCGCGATCACCAGTTGCACTAATACCTCCAATCCACGCAATGTGATCGCAGCGGGCTTGTTGGCACGTAATGCGAATCGCCTCGGCTTAACGCGCAAGCCTTGGGTGAAATCCTCGTTAGCGCCAGGTTCTAAAGCCGTTACTTTGTATCTCGAAGAAGCGGGCTTGATGGGTGATTTAGAAGCGCTCGGATTCGGCGTCGTCGCTTATGCCTGCACATCCTGCAATGGCATGTCGGGTGCTTTAGATCCAGTGATTCAGCAAGAAATCATTGACCGCGATTTGTATGCGACCGCTGTTTTGTCAGGTAATCGCAATTTCGACGGACGTATTCATCCTTATGCGAAACAAGCTTTCTTGGCATCGCCACCTTTGGTCGTGGCATATGCAATTGCTGGCACGATACGCTTCGATATTGAAAAAGATGTGTTGACCGTCGTCGATGGTAAAGAGATACGCTTGAAAGATATCTGGCCGACTGACGAAGAGATCGATGCGATTGTGAAGTCCAGTGTGAAGCCTGAGATGTTCCGCAAAGTCTACGAGCCTATGTTCGCGATCTCGACAGAGCAAGCGGCCAGCGTGGCGCCTCTGTACGATTGGCGCGCACCTTCCACCTATATCCGTCGCCCACCTTATTGGGAAGGCGCTTTAGCCGGTGCCCGTACCATGACAGGTATGCGTGCTTTGGCTGTGTTAGGTGACAACATTACGACCGATCATTTATCACCATCCAACGCGATTATGCTTGATAGCGCGGCTGGCGCTTATCTCGCAAAGATGGGTTTGCCAGAAGAGGATTTCAATTCTTATGCAACGCATCGTGGCGATCATTTGACTGCGCAACGTGCGACTTTTGCAAATCCCACCTTGAAGAACGAAATGGTGCGCGATGCGGAAGGCAAAGTGAAAGCTGGTTCTTTGGCACGTATTGAACCAGAAGGCAAAGTGACGCGCATGTGGGAAGCCATCGAAACGTACATGGATCGCAAACAACCGCTGATCATTATTGCGGGTGCCGATTACGGCCAAGGTTCTTCACGTGACTGGGCGGCGAAAGGAGTGAGATTGGCGGGCGTGGAAGTGATTGTGGCGGAAGGTTTTGAACGGATTCACCGTACCAATTTATTGGGAATGGGTGTGTTGCCACTTGAGTTTAAAGCAGGCGTCAATCGTTTGACTTTGCAATTAGACGGCACAGAAACCTATGACGTCACTGGCGAATGTACACCGCGCACGACCTTGACTTTGGTTATCCATCGTAAAAACGGTGAACGTGTTGAAGTGCCTGTCACTTGCCGTCTTGATACAGCAGAAGAAGTATCGATCTACGAAGCCGGTGGTGTGTTGCAACGTTTTGCTCAGGACTTTTTGGAGTCGAGTAAATCTGCTTGAAAACAAAGGACTTGCTGAAGATGTGCAGATTACGCAGAGTTTTTGTAGCGATGAAATAAGCCCTTCTCCCG
>CAYXJI010000495.1:0-2330 GCA_964465175.1 uncultured Burkholderiaceae bacterium
TTAGAAACCTCGGCCAGTGCCATGTTTGTGTATGCCATTGCCCATGCGGTGAATCGGGGCTGGATCAGCCCAACGACCTGGGGCTCAATCGCACAAGCTGGTTGGGCTGGTTTATCGACACGCATTACAGACAAAGGTGAGATTGAAGGTATTTGCGTAGGCACAACCTTTGCGAGCGACCAGACTTATTACTACCACCGCCCAACCAGCGTCGAGGCTTTACACGGTTATGGTCCCATGCTGATGGCAGGTGCGGCAATTTTGCAGATGCTAAAAAATCCCGCTTTCAATGTCGAGCATAAGGTTCGCACTTACCACTATGTGCCAACCGGTGCCGATAAAACTGACTATCGCGAACATCACTAAATCTCACTTTAGGATCAATAACATGCGTCTTCAATGCAAAGCTATCGCACTCAGCTTAAGTCTGCTGCCGTTGAGCTTACGGGCACAAGAACAATTGACGGTGACCGTCACCCACCACTTAAACGATGCGCGCCCCTCAGAGACGATTACGATTCCATGGTCGCAGGTGAACCAATATTTACCTCACGCCCTAATCCAAAGAATCGCCGTCAAAGATCAACACGGTAAAGTATTGCCCTATCAAGTAACGAACGTCGCACCGCAAGCGAAAGACCCACAAGGCGTGGGCATCGCGTATGGTGAATTAATCTTTCAACATAATTTCGCGGCGGGTGAAAAAACCGCCAATTTCACGATAGAGAAAATCGATACAGTAGCGCCTGTATTTGAGACTAAAGCCTTCGGCCGCCATGTGCCAGAACGCCTCGATGATTTCGCCTGGGAGAACGATAAGATAGGCCATCGCACCTATGGTCTAGCATTGGCAGCGCCCGCGCCCGTTGGCGTCACTAAAGAAGTCTTAGTAACCAGTGGCATCGACATTTGGTTTAAGCGTGCGCCCTACCCTATCGTCGATCGCTGGTACAACAAAGGTCACGACCATTATCACAAAGACGAAGGCGAAGGCCTAGACATGTACAACGTCGGCAAGTCGCGTGGTTGTGGTGGCACAGGCATCTGGGATGGCAAGCAACTCTATACCAGCATCAATTATGAAAAATGGAAAATTTTAGCCAACGGCCCAATACGCACGGTGTTTGAACTCAGTTACCAAAGCTGGGATGCAGCGGGTGTGGCAATTACCGAGACCAAGCGTTTTACAGTCGATGCAGGTCATTATCTCGACAAGATAGAAAGTGCATTTCAATATGCGGGCGATGCCAAATTGACGGCAGCAGTGGGCTTAAATAAGACGCCTTCAGATAAGGGTCAGGACCCCAAAATAAGCGTAGAAAAAAATCTAAAATCAACTTCGCTCTCGCAATGGATACAGCAGTCGACCAAAGGCGCATTTGGTACCGCAGTTATTTTGCCGACGGCTAATGACTATGCTGAAGATAACTTGAATCATTTAATTTTGGCGCCTGTTACTAGTGGCAAAACCATGACCTACTACGCTGGCGCGATTTGGGAGCGTTGGGGTGATATTAAAACGAAAGAAGAATGGGATGTGTATTTGAGCAAGATGGCTGCACGTTATCAAGATCCGATACAAGTTAAATTGAGTGCGGGTAACAAACAATGACGCTTGCATTCGCTGACACGCAATTAATTGCAGTTCGTAGGACGGGTGAAACCCGTGCTGCTCAGTCGATCGATGGATAGGCGGCGCGGGTTGCACCTGCCCTACATTTTTTTAGAAGTTTCAAAACGCTGCATTCAAATTTTCTCTTCAAGCAAAAAGATCAAAGACTATGACATCCACTTTGAATATCAAACGCCGCACCTTACTGCGATTCTCCAGTGCCGCCAGTCTGTTCGGCTTTCCAGCACTCGGTTTGTCGACATTGACTACAGCAAAAGAAAGCGATCCATGGCAACGCGCCGCGAACATCGCCAAGCAATTTGCCAAACCCATCCAATTCGCGAAACGTGATTTTCCGATTACAAAATTTGGCGCAGAAACCTGCGAAATCATCGCCGTTAGTGCGCAAATCGCATCGGATACTGAAGGTGCGATTGAAGGTAGTGTAGTCACGCCGAAAGCAGGCTCACACGATTGCTACGAAGCGATTAAGCTCGCAATACAAGCCTGCAATAAAGCGGGTGGTGGTCGCGTTCTCATCCCTGCTGGCAATTGGTATTGCGCAGGTCCTATTCGTATGCGCTCCCATGTCCATTTACATCTTGCAGCCAATGCCCATGTGTTCTTTAGTGCTAATCCAGCGGACTATGCAAAATATGGCGATATCGATTGCGGCAAGAATGGCAAACTCGTGATCTCACGTTGGCAAGGCAATGAT
>CAYXJI010000496.1:0-2323 GCA_964465175.1 uncultured Burkholderiaceae bacterium
GTTTGGTGTTAGGCTACTTTTGCTTGTACCACTGGAAAATCGATATCGGTCAAAGCGACATTATTAATGTAATTGGTCAATACATTCACTGCCACATTCGCCACAATCTCTATCACCGCAGCTTCGTCAAAACCGGCATGACGCAAAGCGGCCAACTCAGTATCGCTAACCCGACCACGTGACTGTGCCACGCGCAGCGCAAACTGTAAAGCCGCTTCGGTGCGCGGATCTTCAGAATGCCCAAGACGCGCTGCCTCGATCTCTGCACCGCTGATTTTGGCAACATTGCGTCCCAAATAATCATGTGCCGACAAGCAGTAATCGCAGCTATTGTACTCAGCAATGGTCAAGGCAATACGTTCACGCAATTGCACATTCAAACTTCCTTTTGCTAGTGCGCCATTGAGAGACAAATAACCTTCCAAGGCGGCGAGGCTATGACCTACCAATTTCATTAAATTAGGTGTCACACCCAATTGCTTTTGCACGGCAGCGAGCAAAGGTTTAGAGGCTTCGAGAGAATGTTCAACGCTAGGGATAGAGATACGGGACATGGTAATTTCCTTAAAAAAGTTTGCTTCGCTTCATGGTCAATCTGGTTTATCGCTGCGTTTTCAGCGAATGGATGAACTATATTCACTTTATGAAAGATCGAGAATCACCGATAAACCGAATTATCTATTCCATTTAGTGAAATAATAGTCAGCAACTTCGCAACAAAGTCTCAGACAACAATTAACCCGTACCCAACAAGAAATAGTAAAGCGACTCGGCATCAAGTGCGAGTAAGGAGAAAGCAATCACATCATCGGAGTCGGCTCAGGTTTTGCGAAGACCTGAAGCATGCTGAATCAGATGGACCATGATGATTGCGCGAATAGTGACTTGTGCTAGCCGATTAGGCTAGTTCGTAGGTTGCGGCTGAACAAAGTGAAGCCCAACATGGCTCAACGGCCTTGATTAATTTGGCTGCAATGCGTTGCGTTTGCGTTTGCGTTTGCGTTTATTAGCGCGAGCCAAGCGCTATTTTTCATAGCACGACTGCACTGGTAGTGCGAATCGCCCTGCGGCGCGGCACAAAGTCTATGCAGTGCGGCGTTTTTTTACCCAGATTAATATCCCACCGACGAATAGCAAAAATAATGTACCGCCACGAAGAAGATTGAGATGATCTTCGGCAAACTGTAGCAACATGGGAGCACCAGCAGCGCCCAGTTTTGAGATCGCCACGAATAGGCAGAGCACGATTGCTACGGCAGCGAAAGCAAGCATCGTTTTACGCATAATATCTCCATTTTTTCTTAGACTTCAAATGTCGGCGTGTGATCTTTGTGGTCAACGCGTTGTGCTGAAATTCCAAACACTGAATAACACTGCTGCGTGTAATTTACTCAGTACGGTGTCAACTGTATATTAAACAATTTCTGCTTCGCAGTCGCGAGAAACTCTTGTGCAGCACTTCGCAACTACAAAGCCGTTTAGCCCCCATGAAGAATCTACTTCAAAACAGAGAAGCGAATTCGCCTGAATTTTTCCAATGAAATCTTCTTTGTTAATGTACTTAAAAGGAAGCCAAAGATACGAGTGCTTGATCCCCCATTTATCTTCTACTTTTAGGACATCTTCAAACGTATCAAAAAAAACGGCCGCGCTCTTCTCATAAACCTCCCCAAGTATGCTCTGACTCATACAGATATCATCAATCCTCATTGCAACGACACCATCAAATACAACATCGGTGAACTCCCACGCTTGATTTTCGAGAGGAAATTTGGTGTGCAACACAAACCTTTGTTTCGTTGACGAAGCTGCGAAGCCATATAGATGGTTGTCATGCACTGAAATCATGAATGTTTCTTTCGCTTGAAATTATAAACGCCAAAGTTCTGCTACGCAGAATAGACCTATCGCGCACTCACCTCATCCAACAGCTTTGGCTACAAAGCGCGATATTAAGGCGCATGATTGCGGAGTGTTGGGCTTGTCAGCCCAACCGACTTACTAACTATCTCCACCCAACATTTCCCTATGATCTGTCCTCTTTGAAAAACCGCTTCCAGCGACGATTCACCATGGCAATTTCACCGATGATCATACCTAGTGTTAAGAAAAATAAAATGAATTTGGGTAGGTAGTCGAACAATAAGAAGGTGATCGCCAGAACCGCTACCAGCACCAACTCCATTGGCTCTATCAACTCAAGTCTTTTACGCTCTACATGCATTCCGTGTGCTTGCATTTCCTCCAATGTGGCGTTCTTTGGACATGCGCACCCTGAACAACAATCTGCATCAGTCTCATTCGTTTGCTGGCAGCTATGACA
>CAYXJI010000497.1:0-2323 GCA_964465175.1 uncultured Burkholderiaceae bacterium
TGTAACCACTTCAAAATTACGGAAGTATCAAGGCCGCCCGAATACGCCAAAACTACTTTTTTTACGTCGCTCATAATGTGCTTTCTATTTGCTAAAAGTGTTTGAAATTTGATGGAATTTTTAATCTGCTTAGTGAACTTGGTAAGCGAACTTGGTAAGCTAACTTGCTTAGTGAACGATATTAGTTCTCGACTCTGCCGATCACTAAATATTCAAGCAAAGCTTTCTGTACGTGCAAGCGATTTTCTGCTTCGTCCCAAACCACGGATTGTGGTCCGTCGATCACGCCAGCGGAGACTTCTTCGCCGCGATGGGCGGGCAAACAGTGCATAAAAATCGCTTCAGGATTGGCGCGTGCCATTTTTGCTTCATCTACAATCCAGCCATCAAAGGCTTTTAAACGTGCTTGATTTTCCGCTTCATAACCCATGCTAGTCCAGACATCGGTGTTGACCGCATCAACGCCCACGCAAGCCTCAGATGGATTATCAAACACGGTGTAATGTTCGGCTTCTACTGTCACACAAGCTGGATCGATGTCATAGCCTTTGGGTGTAGAAATATGCAGATGGAAACCAAACACTTTCGCCGCTTGCATCCATGAGTACAGCATATTATTGGCATCCCCGATCCACGCGACTTTTTTGCCGGCGATAGAACCGCGATGTTCGATGAAGGTGAAGACGTCAGCGAATACTTGGCAAGGATGATGTTGATTGGTCAAACCATTGATGACAGGCACGCGAGAATTCGCGGCAAATTTTTCTATCATCTCTTGTTCGAAAGTACGGATCATGATGACGTCGCACATGCGTGACATGACTTGACCTGCATCTTCCACAGGTTCGCCACGACCGAGTTGGCTGTCACGCGTATTCAAATAAATCGCCGCTCCACCCAATTGATGCATGCCCGCCTCAAAACTCAAACGCGTACGCGTGGAATTTTTTTCAAACACCATCACCAGTGTTCTGTCCAAAAGCGGGTGATACGGTTCGTATTTCTTAAAGCGTTCTTTGATGATACGGGCTCTCTGCATCAGGTAGTCGTATTCATCGAGGTTCAGGTCAGCGACCTGCAAATAATGTTTGATAGCCATGGTCAGTCAATTCAATTTTTCTGCAAAAATGCAAATGAGATTACTTGGTTCCAGCGGCTTCGTCTGTCACCTGTTGGATGACTTTACTTAACATAGAAATCATGGTGTCGATTTCTTCGTAGCTGACATTGAGTGCTGGCATAAAACGGAGTAAGTTAGGGCGAGGGGAGTTAATAAGCAATCCAATTGGCTCGATATCGCGTGCGACTTCGACTAAGCGTGGGCCGATGTCGCTACCTAATTTGAGCGCGCGCAATAGGCCTTCGCCGCGTTCGCCTTCCATCCCGAATTGGTCTGAAAGCGTGTTGAGTGCTTTACTTAAATAGGCGGATTTCGCTTTGACTTCGTCGAGGAAGCCCGGCGCAGTTAAAGTCTTGATCACTGCTAAGCCGACCGCTGTCATTAACGGCGCGCCATTATAGGTGCCGCCTTGATCGCCAGGAACAAAGCAAGAGACTTCTTCTTTCGCCAGCAAGGCTGCGAGCGGCACGCCACCACCAATGCCTTTGCCTAGGGTCATCATGTCGGGTTCGATACCCGAAAGTTGATAGCCAAATAGTTCGCCCGTGCGACCCATGCCCGATTGGACTTCATCGACGATCAACAAAATATTGTGTTGCTTGGTCAGCGCGCGTAGGGCTTGCATGAATTCACGTGTAGCCGGAATCACGCCGCCTTCACCTTGGACTGGCTCTAACATGACGGCGACAGTGTTAGCGTTGATCAGCTTTTCGACCGAAGCGATATCGTTTAAATCGGCCTTCGGGAAGCCGGTGACCTGCGGTGCAAAAATGGTGTCCCAACCTGGTTTGCCGGAAGCCGACATCGTCGCTAAAGTACGGCCATGGAAGCCGTGATCAAAAGTGATGATTTCGAACGCGCCATTTTTATTTTTCTGCCCCCATTTACGCGCCAATTTGATGGCGCCTTCATTGGCTTCTGCGCCGCTGTTGGCGAAAAATACGCGATCAAAGCAAGAATGTTGAGTGAGCTGATCGGCCAGCTTGATCATGTTTTCGTTATAGAACGCAGGCGAAGGATTGAGTAATTTGCCGGCCTGCGCAATGATCGCCTCTTCTATGCATTTGGGTGAGTGACCGAGACAATTGACCGCCCAGCCTTGTAAATAATCGAGGTAGCGTTTGCCTTTATGGTCAGTCATCCACATGCCGCGACCTTCCGTGAACACCAATTCAGGACGTGGTGTGATGTACATTAGGGCGT
>CAYXJI010000498.1:0-2319 GCA_964465175.1 uncultured Burkholderiaceae bacterium
CCGCCAGCGCTCAAATAGCGTCGAAGACGCGCCTAATGGAAAATCTGGGTTTAAGCAATGATGGCTTAGGCGCGGTCGAAAAATTGGCGGCAGTCTTGAAGAAGAATCCACAACGTGTGGTCTTAGTTGAAGGCTATGCCGATAGCGTTGGTAGTGAAACAAGCAATCAACAATTATCCGAGCGTCGTGCAAAAGCAGTCAGCACAGCCTTATTGTCGATGGATCTTGCGGCTAACCGCGTGATGGTTCGCGGCTATGGTGAAACTTATCCAGTAGCGGGCAATGCAAATTCACAAGATCGTCAATTGAATCGTCGGGTCGAGATCGTATTGTCGGATATGGATGGTAAGGTCAAACCACGTCAATAAAAAGTCCTCGGGACTTTGGTACTACTTCACATAAACCAGCCTACGGGCCGGATTATTCATTCTCCATCTGCGCTTTTTCCGCTGCAGTCAAACGCTTCGCGCGTATCTCTATCACTTGCGTTACTGTGGACTGCGCGAGCGCCCAATCGTAAGCTTGTTTTTCCGCTTCGCTCATACGTTTTGCGCTGACCGTGACAGTTTGAATCGGCGCGACAGATGCTTCCACATTCGTGCTGGTGGCGATATTCACGATGCCCACGAAAATCAATGAAGTGACGCAAGCAGAAGCTGCGGAAGCGATGGCGGTGGCAGTAACAGTGATTGTTTTCATGGTGTTTTTCCTAAATTTATAGCGATGTCGATCAAATAGTTCCGCTTGGTTTCTATCGACATTTGCGCTGTTTGGTGTGGCGATGGGTGTACTTTATCGAAACCTAAAGTCAAGCACTAGCGCCATGCGACGAAATGCGAAAACCAGGGATTTAAGCGCCGAAATGTGCGCGCCAACGAAGTATTGCGCAGCCTTTAAGCCGCTATATTCGCCAGCTAGCGACTATGTGAAGTCAGCTTCGCCAACGGTGATGCTAGGCTAACGCCGGGTGCCTGATTGCGGGCGCCGCTCTTTTTGGTGCTGGTTGTTGCACTCTCTATTTTAGCTTCATCCAAACGCTCATCTGCCTCACCGCGCATCAAGGCGCTATTGCCAGGATTGCGCCCCATGGCAACACCCACCGCGAGCATATCAATCACTAGCAGGTGCAAAATACGGCTGACCATTGGTAAATGCGTGGTGACGTCTTCGACATGATCGACGATCAAAGCGACATCGGCTTTGCGTATCAATGGTGAATGACTGGCGGCGATGGCGATGACCCTAGCGCCACGTTCACGCGCTTTCTCCGCGACCTCTAAAAGTTCAGGCAGCCGCCCACTGCTACTGCTGATCACCACCACATCTTGTTCACCCAAAACGCTGGCAGATAGTAACTGCAAGCGCGAGTCGGTATGCGCAATACTAGGAATACCCAAACGCAAAAATTTAAACTGCGCATCTTGTGCGACCACGCCGTAATGTCCTATCGCATAAAACTCCAGCCGTTTGGCCTGATTAATTAAAGCGATCGCGCGTTCTATCATGTCCCGATTAAGTTGACTGCGCACTTGCAAAATCGAGGAAGCAGTATTACCCAATACCTTGGCGCCTAATTCTAAGGCAGAATCATCGTCGGTCACTTGTATGTGAGTGACTGGCACGGTACCGGTTAACCCCGAGGCCAGGCGCAATTTAAAATCCGATAGACCTTCACAACCGAGAGAGCGGCAGAAACGAATCACGGTGGGCTGACTGACATCAGCAGCACGGGCGATCTCGGTGATAGGGTCATTGACCACCGCACGCGCGTGAGCCAACACATGTTCGGCGACACGTAATTCGGCAGGTGACAAATCGGGACGAATACGACGTATTTGTCCCAATATCGCCGATCCTGGGTCGGCGCTCAAGGTGCGTAATTGCGCCTCCAAAATAGCCGAAGCGCCCATAAAAGTAGCTTGTTCGGCGGTAATGACATAAGTCGGAATGGCTGCCACATAGCGACTGAAACGCCCTTTTTGTTCGAAGCGACTGCGGAAGCTAGAGTTTTCAAAATACTCGCCCAAGCGCGGCACGATGCCACCGCCGATATAGATACCGCCCATGGCTCCCAAGGTTACTGCCAAATTGGCGGCGGCCGTTCCCAACAATGCACAGAACACGTCTAAAGCTTCAACACAATAAGGATCCGCCTTATCCAAAGCCAACTGCGTAATCTCGGGCGCATTCAACTCTCGCATCATGCCTTGACCATGCTCGACCAAAGCGCGATAAATTAACTCTAAGCCCGGCCCCGATACCAGACGCTCAAAGGAGACGTGTTCGAAATGTTTCCAGACGTAGCGCAAAATCACAATT
>CAYXJI010000499.1:0-2319 GCA_964465175.1 uncultured Burkholderiaceae bacterium
TCAAAACCAGCAGTGTGGGTCAGATTGACCGGCATGGCTTAGCACCAGAAAAATTTCTAGAAAAACGCTTTCGCCGCGACGAGGCCAGCACCACATTTAATCGACAAACCAAAACCATCAGCTTCTCAGAGGCCGACCTCAGTTATCCGATCAAAGGTGGCGAACAAGATCGACTCAGTGCAACTTGGCAATTGGTTGCATTAGCGCGAGCTGGTGGTGAACGACTAGAAGTAGGTCATGAATGGAAAATGTTTGTAGCGGGCTTACGAGATGCCGACCCTTGGACCTTTAAGTTGGTAGAAATCAATAGCATCAAAACCGCTTTAGGTGAGCTCGATGTGCTGCATATCGTGAAAGCGCCGCCGCCTGACGCCCAAGCGCAGCAAGTAGAGTTATGGCTCGCTATCGCCTTGGATTATTATCCAGTACGCATCAGCTTCCACGATGCCAATGGCGATCAGGTAGAACAAAAAATCGTCACAATCAAAAAACAAGTGCCGCAATGAGATACACTCGCTATCCACGTCGCCAAGTGCAAATGGTGCACCTCCTATTTCCTACATAGCAAGTCAAATTTTCAATCTTTTGCCATGACCAATTTATCCAAACGTGCCCTAGTTCTTTTTAGCGGAGGTCAAGACTCCACCACTTGTCTGGCTTGGGCGTTAGAACGCTATGACTACGTTGAAACCATAGGCTTCGATTATGGACAAAGACATGCAATCGAGCTCAGTATGCGCCCACCATTATTGCAAAAAATGCGCGCGCTTTCATCGACTTGGGATAGCAAATTAGGTGAAGATCACATGATAGATCTATCACTGATATCGCAGCTGTCGCACACCGCCATGACGGAAAATATCGCCATCGAAATGCAAGCGAACGGACTCCCCAACACCTTTGTACCTGGCCGTAATTTAATGTTCATGCTGACCGCTGCCACGCTGGCCTACCGCCGCCAATTAGACGTGTTGGTGGGTGGCATGTGCGAAACCGATTTTTCAGGTTATCCCGATTGTCGCGACGACAGCATGAAGGCGCTGCAAGTCGCCATTAACCTTGGTATGGCGAGCCGCCTGCATATAGAAACGCCATTAATGTGGATTAACAAAGCACAGTCATGGCATTTGGCGGCGCAATTAGGCGGCGCGGCGCTCATAGAGTTGATCCGCGCCGATACGCATACTTGCTATCTAGGCGAGCGCGGCGACTTACACGCTTGGGGTCACGGATGTGGCACCTGCCCCGCCTGCGATTTACGGGCAAAAGGTTATGCGGAATATGCGCACAGCCTGAGTTAAGTGAGACCTCTGCACAACCGTAGCAATGCAGTGCATGCACTACACGTATTGCGCACTATTTCCAAGTCTTGAGCCAAGGCTCGATCGCGTTATCCAGCATAGGACGGGCAATTAAAAAGCCCTGTCCCTCTTGGCAACCCATCTTGTTCAAAACATCTAAATGGGTCGTGGTTTCTATGCCTTCTGCGATCACACTGAGACCTAATTTTTTACCTAGCTGCGTAATGAGTTCAGCGATTCTAGGTCCGCCCTGAGTATCAATTTGCATCACGAAAGCACGATCAATTTTTAAGCGGTCAACTGGCAATTTATCCAAGTAGCTGAGTGAAGAAAATCCAGTGCCAAAGTCATCGATCGCAATCTGTATACCTATCGCTTTCAAAGTTGCCAAGGCTTCCTCAAACATACCAGCACCGTTCATCGTAACGGATTCGGTAATTTCCAATTCCAAGTAATGCGGCGCTAAGCCACTGTCTTGTAAGGCGCGCTTGACCAAATCGATAAAGTCAGGTTGACGGAACTGAATCACCGATACATTTACCGCCATCCGCTCCAAGGCAAATCCTTTTTCCAACAATTGCACCATGGTGTAACACGCCGTGCGCAAGACCCAGGCACCGAGACTGATGATCAGTCCAGAATGTTCAGCGAGCGGAATAAAATCGGTCGGCGCGATCATTTGCCCGTCATCAGTACGCCAGCGCAAAAGCGCTTCAAACCCAATCACTTTGCGACTATTCAAAGTGATTTGCGGTTGATACATCAAAAATAAACGCTCTGCATCAAAGGCCTTATGCAAATGCTGCATCAACAAGGCGCGCTCCCGAATCTCTACCCCCATTTCTCGCGTAAATAGCGTATGCGAACCACGTTGATATCCTTTGGTCCGCTTCAAGGCGATGCTGGCATCTTTGAGAACATCCGCCCCAGATTGGGAATAGGAGTCTAGCGCCACCAAGCCCATCGACATCGAAACCGAGTGTGAAGTGTCATCGATAATAAACGGGGCTTCGAATAT
>CAYXJI010000500.1:0-2317 GCA_964465175.1 uncultured Burkholderiaceae bacterium
GTGATTGTTTATTATTTAACGCACAATATTAAATGTCCACTTAAGCACGTCTACTTTTCTAGTTAAGTTAGCTGATAATTGATATATTTCTGGCATATTGTTTTTTTGTTTTTTCTGTTTAACTCTGTTCTCGCTTCAAAAATTCACTCTACAGCATCTGCCTAAAGCCATGATTTGCGCCTTAGGTAGCAAGGCGCTATTTTTTTAGAGCGGTCTGACGGAGGCGAGAACTGAATATGGGCATAACGCCCAAACATAACAGGGAGACATCATGCAAAAAACATTAAATTTATCACGTAAAACGCGCACTTCACCAGCCTCAAGAAACAGACTATTGGCAACGCTGCTCACGGCAGCGCTTGGCGCCAGTATCGGCGGCACAGCGATAGCAGCAGATAATTTCGCTGCGAAACAAAAACAAGAACTAGGTAGCGTGAATGCCGTCATCAATGGCTTAGCTGCGCAGCATGCCAATCCCAATGCGAGTTTCCTACGCTCTAGCAATGTCGCGAGCAAAGACGCGGGACAGGAGCTGGACACCGACATTACTGATTACCACTTTAAGGATGGCCAATTATCGGTTTCCGGTAGAGCCAAAGGAATTGCTAATTCTAGCTTCATCTTGAAAGGGAATGCACAGAGCATCAAAGGATATTTAGTCAAACACGACACAAAACGCGCCTATGAATACAGCACTGATGCGAAGGGCGTGGTGAGCGTAGTCGAAGTCGCCATCACCAAAATCATTCCCGATCTGGATGAACAATGGTTGAAAGCCACAACAGTCAATAATCTAGCGGGGGCGATTCACCCTGTGTACAGCACGATGTCACTGCGTCAGGCACCGCATATCGGGCCCTATAACAACCAAGATGTGACTAAATTGGAGAGTAAGCCCGGTAGCGCTTGGGTGTTTTACTTGAATCACTCCGCCGTCATGAGTGGTTCCACGCCTTTGAATGGTGTGACTAAAGAGAATATGTATCGTGCATGGCAAATCGTTGCCGACCAATATTCCATGTACAACATCAATATCACGACCAACCCTGCCGTCTACAATGCCGCCAAATCGGCCAATATTTTGCGCACTGGGGTCATTAATTTTGTCAATCAAGATGGTCGCTCGAATGCGCCATTAAGCTCTTTCGGCACCACCTCGGCCGGCACTTTATACAGAAATCCTTCTAGCGGATTTGACTATGGTTATGGCATAGGCATGACAGCCGCGCATGAAGTCGGTCATCAAATGGGTATGAACCATGATCGCGGCGGCTCAGGCGGCGAGTATTTTGAAGGTATCGCTGCGTATCAATGGGGACCGATCATGGGCAATTATTGGATGGGTGCCAACTGGGCATCGAGTCGTTGGACTTGGAGTAAAGGCGAGTACAATACCGCGAGCAATTTTGAAGACGATTTACGCATCATGAACGTCAACGAATCGGTACCTTACGTGACGGATGACAACCCCTCCGGCAAGCCTTTAAGTATAGGCAGTAGTGGCGCGATCAGTGCGACCAGCAATTTTGGTCAAATCGAAAAAACTGGCGATACCGATACCTTCACGTTCACGGTTACAGGCACGGGTAAGTTAGACTTAAAAATCGATCCGATTGAGTATTTCGGGATGTTAGACGTCGATGCCAAAATCTACAATGCAGTAGGAACACTCGTCGCTAGTAGTAATAAAGCCGTGAACCGTTCAGCCGAGTTTATTGCCCTGAATTTAAGTGCGGGTAATTATCGACTGGTGATCGCCGGTGGTGCCGAGGGCACGCCTAAGAACGGCTTCTCCAATTACTCTTCCTTAGGCTATTACGCCATGCAAGGTAGTCTGGTTGGCGCCACACCACCAGTAGAAATTGTATTGACCAGCGGCGTGCCTCTGACAGGCCAAAGTGCTGCGACAGGGACATGGAAGTACTATGCGATTGACGTGCCAGCTGGAAAATCTAGCATCGTCTTCTCGACCAATGGTGCGAATGGGGATGCCGATCTATTCACGCAATTGACCAGCAAACCCACCACCACGGTCTACAAGTGCAAATCCGATGGCGCGACGTCGGTAGAAAGCTGCACGGTTAATGCGCCAGCAGCAGG
Organism: uncultured Burkholderiaceae bacterium; assembly: GCA_964465175.1. Taxonomy (GTDB): domain Bacteria; phylum Pseudomonadota; class Gammaproteobacteria; order Burkholderiales; family Burkholderiaceae_D; genus Undibacterium. Next base: position 2,101 of record CAYXJI010000500.1, read on the forward strand.
CCGATACTATTTGGGTGTGTATTCTTACACGGCCTACTCCGCCTTGACCGTGAAGGCAACGGTTAACTAGTCAGCATGTGGTGGAGCAAGTGAAAACGGCGCTACGGCGCCGTTTTCGGTTCACGATGCGAATAAAAAATTCAGCATAATTGTGATAACTGTGGGCTAGATCAAACTGAGGCTGCCCCGTGGTGCGTTATACTAACGCTCTTTATTT
>CAYXJI010000501.1:0-2315 GCA_964465175.1 uncultured Burkholderiaceae bacterium
CACAGGCAGTGTTGTACTGCATCACACTGTCGTTATACGCCTGACGCGCAAAGGAAATTTTGTTTTCAGTGCTGGTCAATTCTTCCGTCAACTGCAACATGTTTTCATTGGCTTTGAGATCAGGATAGGCTTCTGACAAAGCAAACATTTTTCCCAATGAAGAAGCCAGCGCGCCTTCGGCATTGGACAACTGATGCACGGCGGCCGCATTGGCCGGATCAACCGCCACTTGCGCATTCGCAGTCACCGCTTGGTTACGCGCCGCGATCACGGCTTCCAGCGTTTCACGCTCATGCTTCATATAGCCTTTAGCGACTTCGACCAAATTAGGGATCAGGTCATAACGACGCTTTAATTGCACATCGATTTGTGCAAAGCCATTCTTAAAACGATTGCGAAAGCTGACTAAATTATTGTAAGTACTGATTGCCCAAAACACGAGCGCCGCAATCACAACCAAAAAAATAATGAATCCCATTTTGCTTCTCCTAAAAAATAAGGCCACATTCATGAATACGGCCTCAAAATCGCTAGCTTACATGTCACTGTGGAGGTTCTTACCCGCTTGCTTACTTGTTTTCCTCGTTCAAATCGACTTTACTCGGCGTCACCAACATCGATTTCAACTCGTCTTCCGTGATGTATTCAAACACCTTGACCACTTTACGAACGCCACTCACACCGGCGGCAACACTAGCGGCAAGATTGCCTTCGCGCTGCGTAACCCGTCCCATTAAATACACGGTACCGGCCTCGGTGATGACCTTAAACGCACCGTTATACAAGTCCTTGGCATCAACGATGGAGGCTTTCACCTTGGTAGTGATCAGGGTATCCGAAGAACGGGAAGAAAAATTCGACAAACCTGCAACCGAGATCTCATTTTGCACCGCCATCACGCCCTGAATGGCGCGCACTTCGCGCTCGGCTGCGGCCTTGGCCGCTTCATCGGCGACCTCACCCGTCAAGAGTGCGCGGCGATTAAAGCTATTCACATTCACATGGGCGCCATCACCTAAGACACGTTTCACGGCCACTTCACCTTTGAACACGATGGCTTTATCTTCGGTTTGCGCACCAAAAGTGCGTCTATCGGTGGCCGCCAAAGTACCCATCACCGCACTACCCACTACAACCGCAACACAGCCCTGCAAGCTAAGCAAAGCAACACTAGATAAACTCAACACCAAAAGTGGGCGTGCCAAACGTTTTGCCAACGGATTCCAAACAGATTTATTCATCTGCATCACCTCCAAATAAGGCGGCATCAATGCCGTCACACATACAGTGTATGGTTAATAAATGTACTTCTTGAATTCTTGCTGTGCGGTCATGCGGCACACAGATGTGCACATCGGTGTCGGTCAAGATGTTGCGCATTTCTCCGCCACCTTTACCGGTCAAAGCAATGACATGCATATCGCGCTCCAAGGCCGCATTGACCGCGTTTAAGACACTGACCGAATTGCCCGAAGTAGTAATCGCTAACAAGATATCGCCAGCCTGACCAAAAGCTTGCACCTGCTTGGAGAATACTTCTTGAAAACTATAGTCGTTGGCCACCGCCGTCATGATGGACGTATCGGTGGTCAGTGCCAGCGCAGGGAGTGGCAAACGTTCACGTTCAAAACGTCCGACCAATTCGGCGGCAAAATGTTGACAATCGGCGGCCGAACCACCATTCCCGCAGGCCAAAATCTTGTTGCCATTCGACAAAGCGGTGAACATCAGTTCAATCGCGTGCTCGATAGGTTCGGCCAACAATTCAGCGGAAATCATTTTGAGTTCTGCACTTTCCTGAAAGTGCGAAAGAATGCGTTGATTTTTCATAGTGCGGCGATTATAACTTGAGCAAGCTGAAAGTACGCGAAGCGAAGGCAGGTAATATTTTTAATTATTTACCACAAGCGGTTTTGCGCAAGTCCTACCTAAATGACATCTTTCAACCAAAGCAATCGCTCTGCTTCAATGGCGATCAAATCAAAACGGCATGCCGGTTGCGGTTTCAATGTTTGCAAATAGACTTGAGCCGCGTGCACTAGGCGTCTTTGCTTACTCGGGGTCACACTTGCCAGCGCACCTCCAAATTGCGCGCTGGCACGTTTGCGCACTTCGACAAAAACCAGATGTTGGTGGTCGCGCATGATGAGGTCGATCTCGCCACCTTTGCACAAAAAATTACGCTGCACTAGTTGCAGCCCCTCGGCCAAGAGATAATGTAAAGCCTGATCCTCACCCAGATCACCGGTTTTTTGCTTACTGGTACGCGGCCGTCCCAACTTCGACAAGTGCTTGCTCAGCCAATTTGATTCTGT
>CAYXJI010000502.1:0-2307 GCA_964465175.1 uncultured Burkholderiaceae bacterium
TCATTGCTTCTTGATACATCGCCAATGTTTTTTCCAAATTCATGATATGGATTTTATTGCGATGACCGAAGATGTACGGTGCCATTTTTGGATTCCAAAAACGGGTTTGGTGACCAAAATGGACACCAGCTTCTAACATTTCACGCATTGTTACAGACATAATAACTCCAGGGTTAGGTCTTGAATCGAGTCAGTGATTCCTCAGCAATTGAGAAACACCCTTTTCGACCAGATTCGATCTTTAAGAAACAAACATAATTTAATTCAACTACTTTTTCATTAGCATGCAATTTATTCAAGCTAACCATCTATTCTAACCCGAAACACACACATTGATCAAGCCATGCATTCGAGGTGCTGTCCGTGATGGGACGACACTAATGAAAAAAACCTCTCATCACAGAGACACGGAGGCGCAAAGAAAAGCGTGAGAAACGCATTAGGTCACCTCAATAATTCATGCACTACATCTCCGCGCTGAAGGGGTCTCAGCTTTTTTCTTCGCTCCTCAGCATCCCTTCGCCTTGGCGTTGAGGGCTTGGGAAGTTCTACTCCTCCATCCACATTTCCCATATAAACCAAATAAAATTCAGGTGAATTCCTCACCTGTCACAGCGTTTTCGCCATCCCTGGACTATAATTGAGCCTTAAACCCCTCAACTTCCCCTATTTACCTTCTGATTGCAGAGAACGCATGTCATCTATTTCTATTAAAACCGCTCAAGATATCGCTGGCATGCGCATTGCCGGTCGTTTGGGATCTGAAGTCCTTGATTACATAACGCCTTTCGTGAAAGCGGGCGTCACTACTGGCGAACTAGATCGCCTGTGCCATGAATACATGACGAACGTACAAGGATCAATTCCAGCACCATTAAATTATTGCCCACCTGGCTACACACCTTATCCTAAAGCCATTTGCACTTCGGTCAATGATGTGATTTGCCACGGCATTCCCGGTGATAAAGTATTGAAAAATGGCGATGTCGTGAATTTGGATATTACCATCATTAAAGACGGCTACCACGGCGACAATAGCCGCATGTTTTTCATCGGCGAACCCTCAATTTTGGCCAAGCGTTTGAGCGAAATCACCTACGAATGTATGTGGTTAGGCATACAACAAGTTAAACCAGGTAATCATCTAGGTGATATCGGCCATGCAATTCAGCAACACGCTGAAAAAGCCGGCTATAGCGTGGTACGCGAATTCTGCGGCCATGGCATAGGCAAAGTTTTTCATGAAGAACCACAAATTTTGCACTATGGTCGCCCTGGCACTTTAGATGAATTAAAACCAGGCATGATTTTTACGATTGAACCAATGATCAATGCAGGTCGCCGTGAAATTCGTGAAATGGGTGACGGCTGGACGATTAAAACCAAAGATCGCAGTCTGTCAGCGCAGTGGGAACATATGATCTTAGTGACGGAAACAGGTTATGAGGTTTTAACTTTGTCCGCTGGCTCTCCGCCACCACCTGCATTCATCACAAAACAAGTTACTGCACAAATCGAAGCCTAATGAAAACAGCCATCGCGAATGCCTTGGCTTTTAAAGCGAAGCTCAAGGCTGAACAGCAAATCATTATTCATGCCTTCAAAGATAAACCGAAGGCTGAAGTTCTACTCAAAGATTTATGTCGTTGTGTCGACACCAACTTAAGCGACATTTGGAAACGCTTTAATTTTCCAAAGGAGCTCGCTTTAGTGGCGGTCGGCGGTTATGGTCGTGGCGAATTATTTCCCTATTCCGACATCGATGTATTGATATTACTGGCCGATCATCCAGATCAAGAACTTCGTGAAAAACTCGAAAGTCTGGTGCAAATATTTTGGGACGTTGGCTTAGACATCGGTCACAGCATACGCACCATCGACGAATGCATGACGGAAGCGGCAGCAGATATTACGGTCAAAACGGCACTACTTGAAGCACGCTTATTAGCAGGCAGCCGCAATAGTTTTCGTGAGCTAAAAACGCGCTACGACGAGGCCATGCATCCGCAGCAGTTTTTCCAAGACAAACTATTGGAATTACGCCAACGACACGTCAAATACGACGATACCCCGTACAGCCTAGAACCGAACTGCAAAGAAAGTCCCGGTGGTCTGCGCGATTTGCAGGTCATCTTGTGGGTAGCAAAAGCCGCCAAGCTCGGCGACTCTTGGGCAGAGCTGGCGGCACGCGGCTTGATCACTGCGACTGAAGCGCATCAACTTACACGCAATGAACGCGCATTCAAAGATATACGCGTGCGTCTGCACATACAAGCAGGTCGTCGCGAAGATCGTTTGGTTTTTGAT
>CAYXJI010000503.1:0-2301 GCA_964465175.1 uncultured Burkholderiaceae bacterium
GATCGCGATGACATTCATAAATTGATTACTAAAATGGATGATATTCTTGATTTGCTCGAGGATGCGGCACAAACCATTTCCCTTTACGACATTCGTGAAATTACACCAGAAGCAAAACGTCTTGCAGAATTGTGCTTGGCATGCGCTTTGAAAGTGAAAGAGGCGGTTGGCCTTTTACATAATATGGATAATTCTCGCCAAATCTTAACGATTTGTGAGGAAATTGATAGACTAGAATCCGATGCAGATCACGTGATGCGGGCCGCGATGTCCAAGTTATTCCGCGATGAACCGGACGTTCGCAATTTGATCAAACTTAAAGCGATTTATGAAATTCTCGAAACAGTGACGGATCGCTGTGAAGACGTGGCAAATATTATTGAAGGCATTATTGTTGAAAACGCTTAATTGACGTTTTCTTTCTTCAATTAATCGTTTTTTCTTCAAGAGAAAACTCACGAGAGAATTTACTTCTATGTCTAATTTGCACATGAGTCTATATGTCGTCATTTTGTTGGTGGCACTAGCACTATTATTTGATTTTATGAACGGCTTTCACGACGCAGCGAATGCGATCGCGACTGTGGTGTCCACTGGGGTACTGAAACCAAGTCAGGCCGTCGCGATGGCGGCATTATTTAATGTACTGGCGTTTTTTGTGTTTAATTTGTCAGTTGCGAAGACCATAGGAAAAGGCACGATTGATCCAACTATCATTGATCATTATGTGATTTTTGGCGCTTTGGTCGGCGCCATTTTTTGGAATCTTGTGACGTGGTATTTTGGTATCCCTTCATCTTCTTCGCATGCTTTAATTGGTGGCTTGATTGGTGCTGCGGTGGCAAAAGACGGAACGGGTACCTTGATTGCCGCTGGCCTCTACAAAATCATTTTGTTTATTGTTTTATCGCCTTTGCTGGGCTTTTTACTTGGCTCTTTGATGATGTTAATTGTGTCTTGGTTGTTCGTAAAATCGACGCCTTTGAAAGTCGATAAATGGTTCCGTCGTTTGCAATTGGTGTCTGCATCGGTTTTTAGTTTAGGACATGGCGGTAATGATGCGCAAAAAACTATGGGCATTATCTGGATGCTGCTCATTGCCGCCGGTTATTCCAGTCCAAGCGACGCGGCACCGCCAGCGTGGGTGGTTTATTCTTGCTACGCAGCAATCGGTGCTGGCACCCTATTTGGTGGTTGGCGTATTGTCAAAACGATGGGGCAAAAAATTACCAAGTTAAAGCCTGTAGGTGGCTTTTGCGCTGAAACGGGAGGCGCTGCTACCTTAATTATGGCGACCGTGTTTGGTATTCCAGTTTCAACGACACACACGATTACAGGTGCGATTGTCGGCGTAGGTTCGGCACAAAAGATGTCTGCGGTGCGTTGGGGGGTGGCCGGTAATATCGTCTGGGCGTGGATTTTAACGATTCCTGCATCAGCCTTTGTCGCCGCCATAGCTTGGTGGGTAGGCACTAAAATTTTGTAATTCAAGATGTAGTCTAGGAAAATTCCGGTCTTTCGGTCTGGGATTTTCCTAATGTTCATCAAATTTTTAGTTCAATGGTACCTGGAGCCTTGGAAACTAAAGCCAAATTTGTTTTGAATTTCTCCCGAGCAAGACCAAGTTACCTTGTTGATTTTTTCCTCAGAATCGATTTCATTTTGTCTTATTTGAAGTTTTGCTAGTTCAGCCTTAATTAAAGGGCGCCATAAATTATCAATTTCCGCATCCAACGCTTGCCGAGTAGTGCCTTTGGTTCCATAAATTGGTTTGCCTTGAAAGCGTAGAGCCATCCATTCCTTTATGGTTGTTTCTATCGTGATTAGGCTTTCTCGATACAGTTTGACGTGCTCCATTTCATGTTCAAGAATCGTGTTGAATGTACAGCTACCTTCTCGAAATTCACTTCCAATAAAAACATCAATCGGATTGTAAATCAATTGGATTCTGATTTTTGGCGCAAAGCATTCCCCTCCGGTAGGCCAGTCATCCCACACTTCTCCATTGACATCAAAAACCGTTTTTGACTCAATCGACGTCAGTCCTATAACGTAGTCTCCCGTATAAGAATTATGACTCCTCATATTAAGAGATCTACTGGTCAATTTGTTGTTGACTCGATATCCTTGATCAACCGTTCTAATAAACACTTCGGTTCTATCTCCGTTTGCTTGGCATCGATTAAGACTCGATTTATTTTTTTCTGCAAATGCTATATTTGGGGGAAATAAAATTATGCAAATAATTAGGGAAACGCGGATTTAATCCGAATTCAGTATCTCAATAGACCACAACGATTT
>CAYXJI010000504.1:0-2298 GCA_964465175.1 uncultured Burkholderiaceae bacterium
GCGATCAAAGCCATAGACTTTGGTAAATATGTTGATCCTATGTTGAAAACCGTACCAGTCAACTACTTAGCCACTTTGGACATCACTGGCGGCAATTCAGGCTCAGCAGCTTTGAATGCGAAAGGCGAATTCATCGGCTTGGCATTTGACGGCACTTTAGATTCCATCATCGCTGATTGGGATTACAACAAAGCGTCTAGCCGCTCTATCCAAGTCGATTTGCGCTACATGTTATGGCAAATGAAGCATGTCGATAAAGCCGACAACTTGTTGAAAGAAATGGGCGCAGAGTAAGCGGCTCAGTTCTAAATCGCTATAGTAGTCATAAAGCCACGTTGAATCAGTTCAACGTGGCTTTTTTATTAGTGGTCTTAAATGGCGAAAAAATTGAAACCCCTCAACGCCGAGACGCTGAGACGCAGAGATCCGCAGAGAAACCCTTTAAACTCTTGCCTTTCCTCTGCGCTCCTCGGTGTCTCGGCGTCTCGGCGTCTCGGCGTTAAGGGGTTTTGACTTACAAATCAACGCTGTTAACACGCAACTGTCAGCGTCCGCACCAACAAAACCCGCTACAGGTCTCAGGAAATGCCCTCATTTCGAGTAAAATACCGACTTATCTAAAGCGCTGCAGCCTTGCTCATCTGCCTGCAAAAAATTCCTTGATGCAGCAGGTCTGCATCACCTCTGTATTTCAATTGAAGGTTTACTATGCTCGACAATCTAACCCAACGCCTCGCCAAAGTCGTCAAGACCATGCGCGGCGAAGCGCGTTTAACGGAATCGAATACCGCCGAAATGCTGCGCGAAGTGCGCATGGCTTTATTAGAGGCCGACGTTGCCTTGCCCGCCGTGCGCGAGCTGATCGCCCGTGTTAAAGAAAAAGCGCTGGGCGAAGACGTCATCGGTTCCTTAACCCCAGGTCAGGCCTTAGTCGGCGTGGTGCAAAAAGAATTAGCGTCATTAATCGGTGCCGATTTAGGTGAGAACGCATCTGAATTAAATTTTGCCACCCAACCACCAGCAATCATTTTGATGGCCGGCCTGCAAGGTGCAGGTAAAACCACCACGGTTGGTAAGCTGGCTTTATATCTACGCGAAAAGAAAAAGAAAAAAGTCTTAACCGTCTCCGCCGACGTATATCGTCCCGCCGCGATCGGTCAGTTAGAGACAGTGACCGCACAAGCCGGTGCGGATTTTTTCCCGACTACCATCAATGACAAACCTGTCGACATCGCCCTAGCCGCGCTCGATTGGGCAAAAAAACATCATCATGAAGTCTTGATTATCGATACCGCAGGTCGCCTCGGTATTGACGAAGCCATGATGCAAGAAATTGCTGCCGTGCATGCGGCAGTCAAACCGATAGAAACCTTATTCGTGGTCGATGCCATGTTGGGTCAAGATGCGGTCAACACTGCCAAGGCCTTTAACGATGCCTTGCCATTAACTGGCGTGGTCCTCACCAAACTCGATGGTGATTCCCGCGGTGGTGCGGCCTTATCCGTGCGTCATGTAACAGGTAAGCCGATTAAGTTTGCCGGTGTCTCTGAAAAGCTCGACGGTCTCGAAGCTTTCGATGCGACGCGCATGGCGAATCGTATTCTCGGCATGGGCGATATTCTCGCCTTGGTCGAATCCGCGCAAAAAGGCATGGACATCGAAGCGGCGAAAGGCCTCGCTGACAAAATCAAAGTCGGCGGCAAATTCGATATGAATGACTTCAAAATGCAATTAGCGCAAATGAAAAACATGGGCAGCTTATCAAGCCTGATGGATAAATTACCAGCGCAATTCCAACAAGCGGCCAGCGGCGCGAACATGGACAACGCCGAAAAACAAATGCGTCGCATGGAAGGCATCATCAATTCCATGACACCATTAGAGCGCGCCAAACCCGATCTCATCAAAGCTTCACGCAAACGCCGCATCGCCACTGGTGCCGGCGTGCAAATCCAAGAAGTCAATCGTATGCTTGCGCAGTTCGATCAAATGCAAAGCATGATGAAAAAACTCAAAGGCGGCGGCATGATGAAAATGATGCGGGGCATAAAAGGCATGATGCGATAGGCCTCATATAAATCCAATTCTGGGGCGCATTGCCGCGTTGCGCCTCCTCGCAATACCTGAGGTTTGCTGTGCTTGGCGCCTAGCGCGACATCCCTATAATTGAATTTCTGCAGGCAAATCGCTTTGCTGTTTTTTCGAATAAAACAAAACCATGATCGCAATGTTTTCCGAGATTGTAGGTTGGCGCTGAACGAAGTGAAGCCCAACATCGCTTGAATAACTTAAGCACTT